>CAYYDA010000037.1:0-12014 GCA_964470495.1 uncultured Steroidobacteraceae bacterium
CTCGCCGCCTGGCCGGACGCCAGCTGGTGGTCCCCCGACGCCGGTGCCCGCGACCTCGCCCCCGACCGCTGGGCGGAGGGCGGACTCGCCGAGCTTGCCACGACCGATGGCGTCGACCTGGTCGTGGTAGCCACCACTGGGATGGCGGCGCTGCCGGCCGTGCTCGCCGCGCTGCGTGCCGGGCGTCGGGTTGCGCTGGCCAACAAGGAGACGCTGATCACGGGCGGGCATCTCGTCAGCAGGCTCCTCGACGAGGTCGGCGGGGACCGGCTCGACCGCCTGCGCCCGATCGATAGCGAGCACTCGGCCATCTGGCAGTGCCTGGCAGGGGAGCCGATGGCAGGAGTTGCGAGGCTGGTCCTGACCGCGAGCGGAGGACCGTTTCGCGGCCGCGGCGCGGCATCGCTGGCCGGGGTAACCGCCGCCGAGGCGCTGGCGCACCCGACCTGGCGCATGGGCCCCAAGATCACCGTCGACTCGGCGACGCTGGTCAACAAGGCCTTCGAGGTCATCGAGGCCAAATGGCTGTATGGGCTGCCGTACTCTAAGATCGATTCCGTGATCCATCCCCAGAGCGTCGTGCACTCCCTCGTCGAGTTCGCCGATGGCTCATACAAGGCCCAGCTCGGGTTGCCCGACATGCGCCTCCCGATCCAGTACGCCCTCACCTATCCCGAGCGTCTGCCCTCGCCCGCGCGCGCAGCGACGCCTTCGGAGTGGGGGACTCTGGAGTTCGCGGAGCTCCCTGCGGGCGCCTATCCCGCCTACGACGTGGTGCGGGCCGCGGCAGAGGCCGGCGGCAACCGCGGGACCATCCTGAACGCCGCCGACGAGGTCGCGGTCGCCGCGTTCCTGGACGGCCGCATTGCCTTCCCGCGAATCGCAGCCACCATCGCCGGGGCCGTCGAGCGCTGGGGCGCCCCCGGAGAGCCGGAGCTCGACGCCATCACGGCGCTCGACGCCGAGGTGCGCGCAAGATTGATGGCCGAGCTCGGCATGGCGGGATTTGCCTGATGGAGACGCTGGGCACCATTGCCGCCTTTCTCGGCCTCCTCATCGTTCTCGTGCTCGTCCACGAGCTCGGTCACTTCCTCGTGGCGAAGCGTGCGGGCATCACCGTCGATGAATTCGGGATCGGGTTCCCGCCCAGGATCGCCTCCGTCATGTGGCGAGGCACGCGCTACAGCCTCAACTGGATCCCGCTGGGTGGCTTCGTCCGCATGCTGGGCGAGGACGGCGACGTCGAGATACGCCGCCTGCGCGAGAAGGGCCTGACCGAGGGCGAGGTCGAGCACGCCATGGCCGGCGCGTTCAACCGGCGCCCGATCTGGATCCGCATAACCGTCCTGCTCGCCGGCGTGGCCATGAACTTCGTCCTGGCGGGTGCGTTGTACTCGGTCGTCGTCAGTCTGCCGCAGCCGGTCGGCCATGGGCCGCTCACGATCGTCGACATCCAGGACGGCAGTCCAGCCGATGGCAGGCTCACGGTCGGCGACGTCATCGTGGCAGCCGACGGCCAGGAGTTCGAGCGTTCGCGCGACCTCACCGCCTACGTGGCCGAACACGCGACCGAAGCCGTCACCCTGACGGTCGAGCGTGACGGCGCCACGAGCGACGAGACCATCGTCCCGCGACGGCTGACGGCCGACCAGGTTGCCAGGGGGATGGGTCCCATCGGCATCGCCTATGAGCCTGCACGCTTCGTCGAGGAACCGTCGCCGGTGAGCGGTCCACTCGAGGCGGTACGGATCGGGTTCGTTGGTGCTGCTGAAGGAGCCATGGCCATCCCCGGTGGGCTGGCAGGCGCCGTCGGGGGGCTCCTCGGCCTCAATCCCGATGGAGCCGGCGACGCACGCGGTCCCATCGGGATCGCGGAGATCACCGGTGAGGTCCTGCAGGCACCGCTCGCAGCCCAGCTGGAGTTCGTGGCCGTGCTGTCGCTCAACCTCGCGGTGCTCAACGTCCTGCCGTTCCCGCCGCTCGACGGCGGCCGGATCGCGGTCGTGCTGCTCGAGTCGGCCCGTCGACGCAGGCTCCCGCCGGAGCGCGAGGCGCTCATCTACCTGACGGGCTTCGCCGTCCTGCTGGCGCTCATCGTCCTGATCAGCATCCAGGACATCCAGCGTCTGATCACCGGCAGCTGAGGATCTGCGCGACCGCAGGTGGCGCTGTTCCGCTTGACGAATCTCTCCTCTCGATAGCGAGGCTTCGCCCAGCTCGGTTTCTGGCCCGTCCGTGGCGCAAAAAGGGGTGATCGGGTATACTTCAGCACGGTTCGGCCGGCCAGTACGGACCAAAATTGAACTGAGTACCTAAGACGTGGGTCGGTTCGCCATCCCACGTCTTTGTTTGTCCCGGATCGTCGTGACGGGCGCAGCGAGGAGCGGCCATGAATCGAGACTTCATCGGAGCGTTGCTCCAGCTGAACGCCGAGAAGGGTGTGCCGCAGGAAATCCTGATCCGGACGCTGGAGCAGGCGATTGAATCGGCGTATCGGCGCAATGCCGATGCTCCGGAGAACGTCGTCGTCACCGTCAACCCGGAGACTGGCGAGATCAGCGTCGCCCGTGAGTACGAGGTGATGGCCACGCCCGAGGAGGTCGAGGACCCCGAGGCTCAGATGATCGTCCAGGACGCGCAGAAGATCGACCCGACCACCGGCGTGGGCGGCAAGGTGCGCATTCCGGAGAACGTGACCCAGGCGCAGCTCGGGCGGATCGCCGCCCAGACCGCGGGCCAGGTCTACCGCCAGCGACTGCGCGAGGCGCAGCGCGACGTGGTCTTCCAGCAATACGCCGCCCGCGAGGGCGAGATCATGACCGGGACGGTGCAGCGAACCACCGACTCAGCCGTCGTGCTCGATATGGGCAAGGACGTCGAGGCGGTCCTGGCGGTGACCGAGCAGCTACCGGCCGAGGCGTACCGCATCGGGCAGCACCTGAAGGTGTACGTAATGGAGGTGCGACGCACGACGCGCGGGCCGGTCATCGTGGCCAGCCGCACGCATCGTGGCTTCCTCCGCCGCCTGATGGAGATGGAGATCCCGGAGATCTTCAACGGCACCGTCGTCATCCGCGGCATCGCGCGTGAGGCCGGCAGCCGCTCGAAGGTGGCGGTCGAGAGCCGCCAGCAGGGCGTCGACGCCAAGGGCGCAGCCGTGGGCCAGCGTGGCGCACGCATCCAGTCGATCGTGGCCGAGCTCAACGGCGAAAAGGTCGACATCGTCCTGTGGGACGAGGATCCGGGGCGCTTCGTGGCCGAGGCGCTCTCGCCGGCCGAAGTGGTCACGGTGCGCATCGACGAGGAGCACAAGATCGCGAACGTGATCGTGCCGGAGCGACAGCTGAGCCTGGCGATCGGCAAGGAGGGCCAGAATGCCCGCCTGGCCGCCAAGCTGACCGGCTGGCGCATCGACATCCGATCGGAGACCGGCGTGGCGACCGCCGCCGCCGGGGGCGACCACTCCGACGAGGGCGCACACGACGGCGCCCTCCAGGAGGCCCATCAGGAGGCAGCAGCCGATGCCGAAGCGACGACCTGACCACGTCCCCACGCGAACCTGCGCCGTCTGCCGCCAGACGCACCCAAAGCGCGACATGACGCGCATCGTCCGCACCACCGACGGATCCATTCACCGCGACGAGACCGGCAGGGCGCCGGGCCGCGGAACCTACATCTGTAACGATCCGGCCTGCCGCGACGGTGAGCGCAGCGCGGCCGCCGTGAAGCGAGCGCTCGGCGTAGAGCCCGCGCCCGGAACGCTCGAATTCGAGGGAACGACACATGCCACCACGTAGATACCGACCGCGTCGCGGGCCCCGCCCGCAGCGCAAGCGAACCGGGGGCGCGGCCGGCGCCGCGCTGCTCGAGGCACAGGCGCCCGTCAGGGCCGCAGGACCAATCGAGCTTCCAAGCTCCATCGCCGTGAAGGACTTCGCGGAGACGCTCGGCGTCAGCCATGCCGAGATCATCAACATCCTCATCCGAAACGGCATCTTCGCCACGGTGAACCAGGCGATCGACTTCGATACCGCCTCGCTCGTCGCTGCGGAGCTCGGGTTCGAGGCCACCGAGGGCGGCGCCGCGGAGCGTGCTGCTGCCGTCGCAGCCAGCGAGCAGGACCTGGTTTCGCCGGGCGGCCCGGGCGAGGGCGACGGCAAGCCGACCCTGTGGACGGACGACGACGCCGCCAAGCTCGTCACCCGCGCCCCGATCGTGACCGTCATGGGTCACGTCGACCACGGCAAGACGAGCCTGCTGGACGCGGTCCGCGAGACGAAGGTCGCCTCGGGCGAGAGCGGCGGGATCACGCAGCACATCGGCGCCAGCGAGGTCGTGCACAACGGCAAGCGCATCGTCTTCCTCGACACGCCCGGCCACGAAGCATTCACCGCCATGCGTGCCCGTGGCGCGCAGGTGACCGACATCGCGATCATCGTGGTGGCCGCAGACGATGGCGTCATGCCCCAGACCAAAGAGGCCATCGACCACGTCCGCGCGGCGCGCGTGCCGATGATCGTGGCCATCAACAAGGTCGACAAGCCCGATGCCAACCCCGACCGCGTGAAGCAGGAACTGGCCGACAACAAGGTGCTCATCGAGGAGTACGGCGGCGACGTGATCGCCGTGGCCGTGAGCGCGAAGCAGCGCACCGGGATCGACGACCTGATGGAGATGGTGCTCCTCGTCGCCGACCTCCAGGACCTCAAGGCCAACCCGGACCGCGATGCGATCGGCACCATCGTGGAGTCGAAGGTCGACAAGGGCCGCGGCAACGTGGCCACAGTTCTCGTTCAGACCGGCACGCTGAAGGTCGGGCAGGTCGTGAGCGTCGGCCGAACCTACGGTCGCGTCCGCGCCCTGAACAACGCCGCCGGCAAGCGCGTCAAGGAGGCCGGTCCGGCGTCGGCGGTCGAGATCATCGGGCTGCAGGGCCTGCCCGAGGCGGGCGACATCCTGCGGGTCGTGGCCGACGAGAAGACGGCTCGCGACCTCGGCGAGGCCGCCGACCGCGTCGCCGCGGGTGCCGACGGCCAGAAGGTGAGCAGCCTCGAGGACATCAGCGCCCAGATCAAGGACAGCGAGGTCGCCGAGCTGCGTGTGGTGCTCAAGACCGACGTCCAGGGCTCGCTCGGCGCGATCCGGCACTCCGTGGAGCGGCTGAACACCCCCGAGGTCCGAATCAACATCCTGCGCGAAGGTGCCGGCGACATCAACGAGAGCGACATCAACCTCGCCTCCGCGTCCGACGCGGTCGTCATCGGCTTCAACACGAAGCTGGACGCCGGCGCCCAGCGCTCGGTCGACGCGACCGGGGTCGACGTGCGCCTCTACAACGTGATCTACAAGCTGACCGACGACATCGGCCTGGCGCTCTCCGGGCTGCTGGCGCCGAAGATGGTCGAGCAGGTCGAGGGCCACGCCGAGGTGCGGATGGTGATCAAGGCCGGACGGGCAGGAAACGTGGCCGGCTCGTACGTGACCGACGGGCGCATCGTGCGCGGCGGGCAGGCTCGGCTCTTCCGGGCGGGCCAGCTGCTTGCCGATACCCGCATCACGTCGCTCAAGCGCTTCAAGGACGACGTCCGCGAGGTGGCAACCGGCTTCGAGTGCGGCATCGGCCTCGACGCCGATGACATCGCCGAGGGTGACGTCATCGAGTGCTACCAGATGGTGACCGAGCAGGCATAGCCGATGAGCCAGCGTACGGATCGGCTCGACAGCCAGATCCGAGCCGAGCTCGCCGAGCTGCTCCAACGCGAGATGAAGGACCCGCGCATCGGGTTCGCTACCATCACGCGCGTCGAGACGGCTCGCGACCTCGGCTCCGCCAAGGTGTGGGTCAGCATCATGGGCACCGAGGTCGAGCGCAAGAAGACGATGAAGGCGCTGACCGATGCCGCACCCTGGCTGCGCAGGCAGCTCGGCGCGCGGCTGACCGTGCGCCACATCCCGCAGCTCGACATCCGCCACGACGACTCGATCGAGGCGGGGGATCGAGTGCTGCGGCTGCTGCGCGAGCTCGAGAACGAAGGCCATTCATGAGCCGCGAGGCGGTGGTGGAGGCGATCCGGAACGCCTCCCGCATCACCGCAATCTGCCACGAGAATCCCGACGCTGATTCGCTGGGCTCGGCGCTGGCGCTGCGCATGGCCGCCGAGCGCCTCGGCAAGCAGGCCGAGGTCGTGGCCGCCGACCCCGTGCCGCCATTCCTCGTCGACCTGCCCGGAGCCGCCGACGTGCGGCGCACGCCGCAGCTGGAGCCGGACCTGGCGATCGTGGTCGACGGACCGCTCTCTCGCACCGGCGCCGTCACCACCGAGGCCGCGGACTGGCTGGCTCGAGCGCGGATCATCAACGTCGACCATCACGTCTCGAATGACGGGGAGGGTGCCAGCGTGGCGTGGGTCGATCCCACCGCCGCGGCGACGTGCGAGATGGTCGCGCTCCTGATTCCCGACCTGGGGATCGCGATCGATGCGGAGATCGCGACCGTCCTCACCGCCGGCATCGTCCAGGACACCCACACCTTCTCGCATCCCAACACCACGCCGCGCACCCTCCGCGTCGCGGCGGACCTGGCGGAGGCGGGTGCCCCGCTGTCGGCGATCCATCGGTCCATCTACGCCGACAAGCCGTTCAACACGCTCGCCCTGTGGGGCCGGATCATGGCCGGCCTCTCGCAGCGCTGTGATGGACGCATCGTCCACGCGGCGTTGACGACAGAGATGCTCAACGAGACGCGCACCGAGCCCGTCGCATCCGAGGGCCTGATCGACGTGCTTGCCTCGACGAAGCGTGCCGACATCACGGTGCTGTTCAAGGAGGTCGACGCCGCTCACACGCGCGCCAGCGTTCGCACCTCGGCGCGTGCCGACGCGGTGGCCATCACGTCCGCCTTCGGCGGGGGAGGGCATGCACGCGCGGCCGGCTGCTCCATCGACGCGCCGCTGGCCGAGGCGGAGGCGCTGCTCCTCGCCGAATCCGAACGCGAGCTCGACCGCGCCGATGCTCGGGGTCGTTAATCTCGACAAGCCGGTCGGGCCCACGAGCCACGACATGGTGGGGCTGATGCGACGCCTCACCGGGACCCGGCGAATCGGCCACGCCGGTACCCTGGACCCGCTCGCCTCCGGCGTGCTTCCCATCCTCGTCGGAGCGGCAACACGCTTCAGCGCCGAGCTCACCGGCGGGCGGAAGCGCTATGACGCCCTGATCCGCCTGGGGGGCCGCAGCGAGACCGACGACGCCCAGGGACCGATCGAGCCGGGGGATGGGCCGATCCCGGACGAGGACACGGTGCGCGACGCGCTCGCACTGTTCGTGGGCACCTTCGACCAGGTGCCACCGGCGTTCAGCGCTCGGAAGCAGGGCGGACGGACCGCCCACCGCGCGGCGCGTGCCGGCACCCCGATCGACCTGCCGCCACGCTCGGTGACGATCGACGCGATCGAGCTCCTGAGCTTCGTGCAGGACGACGGTGGCGCCACAGTGCGTATCGATCTTCGCTGTCACGCGGGCACCTATGTGCGATCGCTTGCCCGAGACGTGGGCGAGCGCCTCGGCTGCGGCGGATACCTGAGCGCGCTACGACGTACCGAGGCTGCCGGTCTGCGCGCCGACGAGGCCGTGACGCCGGAGCGACTGGAGACACTGGCCGGCGCGGGAAGGCTCGCCGATGCCGTCCTCCCCGTTGGCGACCTGCTTCCGATGCCGCGCATCACGCTTGATCCGGATACGGCCCGTGCCTTCACGAATGGCTCCGCGTCACACGTCGGCGACGGAGCCGAGGTCGGCCGTCACGCGGTATTCGTTGGAGATCAGCTGCTGGGCATCGGCTCGGTGAGCGCCGGCACGCTTCAGCCCGAGAAGGTCCTCCCTCGCGAGGAAGCACGGTGACGGGCCTCGGGTTGAACGAGCTCCCGGCAATCGGTCCGGCGGTGATCACCCTTGGCGCATTCGACGGCGTGCACCTCGGCCATCGCCAGATCCTGTCGGCGACCGTGGCGGCCGCCCACGACCGCGATGCCGCGAGCGTGGCGCTCGTCTTCAGTCCGCATCCCGACGAGGTCGTCCGCCCCGGGACGGTCGTCGAGCGGCTGCTTCCGCCGGAGATGACGCTGGAACGCCTCGCCCAGACGGGCATCGACCACGCCCTCGAGATCCGCTTCGACGACGCCCTTCGGTCTCTCGAGCCCGAGGCCTTCCTCGCGGGGCTTGGCCCCGCCCTGGAGCTCCGCGCCATCACCATGACCCCCGGCACTGCCTTCGGACGTAGGCGAGCGGGAACGCTCGAACGGGTGGCCGAGATCGGGGCAACGGAGGGCTACGATGCGGTCACGGTCGAGCCGCTGCTGGTGGACGACGTCCCGGTCTCGTCGTCGCGCATCCGGGACCTGCTGCGTGGCGGGGACGTCGAGGGCGCCGGTGCCCTGCTCGGATCGGCGCCGATGCTCCGCGGCCAGGTGGTGCACGGCGATCGGCGGGGCCGGGAGCTCGGGTTCCCGACCGCCAACCTGGCATTCGACTACACGCCGGCGCTGCCGGCCCTCGGCATCTACCTCGGTCGCGTGAGCGTTGCGGAGCGTGGCGTGGGACCGGATCACCCCGCCCTCGTGAGCGTGGGCGTGCGGCCAACGTTCCACGATGACGGGCAGGTGCTGGTCGAGGCCTACCTGCTCGACTGGGACGGGGACCTGTACGACGCCACCCTCGACCTCGAGCTCGACGCCCGCCTCCGCGCGGAGCGTCGGTTCGACGACGTCGACTCGCTGGTGACACAAATGCGGGCCGACGAGGCGGAAGCACGTCGGCGGATCGGGTAGCCCAGCCGGAACGCGCCTTACAGCGCCTCGATCTCCACGACCCAGTAACCGCGCTCCTCATCGACCATCAGCGGGGCGACCCTGACGCCGTCGCGCTCCACCGGGACGGTGGTCCTCAGCACCTCGAATCCGCCGGTGTAACGCTCGCCGAGGAGATGGTGATAGACGATCTGTCCGGGACGCGGGTAGCCGGCAGCGAGGTCGATCAGGCGACCGGCTGTCGACCCCACTTCCTGCAGGGGTGTCCCGAGGTCCACGACCAGGTGCGGCCGGATCCGCACCGGCACCAGGACGCGCGGCGTTCCGTCGAGTGATTCGGGCACGAATGTGCGCGAGGAGGGATACCGGTCGACGAACGCCTCGAGCGTCGGCAGCACGGCTCGTGTGTCGACCGCAAGCCGCAGCTGGTTCCGGACCGGATCACGGAGGAGGGGATCGAAGGCGCCCCAGGCCGCGGTGAGGACGATTCCGGCAAGCGCGCCGGCCCCGAACTTCGCGACCCCGCGTGCGGCTCGTGGAATGCGCTCGAGCCGCTCCCCGAGCCACGGGGGCCGATCGCGGAGCGGGGCCAACCCGAAGGCGGCAGCCGCGACCATTGCCACGTCGACGGCGGCGAAGTACCTGTCGTCGACGAACGTCCCGCGCGCGGCAAGCACGAGCAGGAACGCCGTCACACCAGGCCCAAGAAGGAAGAGCCCGATGGCCAGCCACGGGCGTCCGGTGCGGTACAGCCAGACCACGCCAACGACCGCCAAGAAGGGGAGAACGGCGACATCTGCGTATCGGCTGAGAACCCTCCCTCCGATCTCGGCGGCGCCGGGCACATCGGCCACTCCGCTCGAGTAGCGATCGGCGATCCCGGTCCAGTGGAGAGGGTTGCCGGTCAGCAGCCAGTCGTGAACGAGCATGATCGGCAGCGCCACGACCGAGACCAGCAGCCGCATCGGCGCAAACGGGAGCGGACGTCCGGAACGCCACGCGCGGAAGGAGGCGACCGCCACCCAGGCAACGACGCCGATGACGATGAGGCTCAGCTCGACCCTCGCCAGCACGGCGGCGAGCAGGGCGAGCCCGGCGAGTAGATAACGTGGGCGAGGCTGGGCAAGGCCGAGCGCCGCCAGCGAGAGGAACAGCAGCCCCCACCCCCAGGCGAGGGCAAGGCCGGCGTCCAGCAGCAGCTGGGGCGCAGTGCCCAGGCCGACGGCCATGAATCCCGCGGCAATCCATCCGGCGAGGCGATACGCGAGCACGGTGCTCAGCGCCACGCCGACGGCGAAGGCGAGGATCGCCGCCCACGAAATCGGGCGCCAGTCCGAGGTCGACGCGTGGAGCAGGCCGTACACCACCGTCAGGAGCGGCTTGGGCAACGTGGTCACGAATGACTCGAGCTGGCGCCCCGCCACCAACCGCTCGAAGTACAGGACTGCCGCCGCAGAGTCGAAGGCAACGGCACCTGCGCGGAACGGACGCGCGAGCTCCAACGCCAGCGCTGCGGCCAGGGCAAAGGCCGCCACTCCGACCGCCACCTGCGGGTCACGGGCCATACGCCAGCTCATCCGCGAGATTCTGGCGTATTGCTGGCGTCATCGTCGGTCGCGGGGTACGCTAGCCGCCAATGACGTCCGTGCTCACTCATCAGACGGGCGAGGCCCCGAGCGGTACCGAGGTTTCGGGCCCGCCGTCCGTGGTCGTGGTGATGCCCGCGTACAACGCGGCTCGCACGGTGGAGCGGACGTTCGCCGACATCCCGCTCGAGTACGTGGACCGGGTCCTCCTCGTCGACGACGTCTCCGCGGACCCAACGGTGGCCGTGGCTCGTCGTATCGGCCTCGAGGTCATTCGGCACGAGCGGAACCTCGGATACGGTGGCAATCAGAAGACCTGCTACGACGCCGCGCTGAAGGGCGGAGCGGGGGTCGTGGTGATGCTCCACGCGGACTACCAGTACGACGCCACGCGCATTCCGGCGCTCATCGCGCCCATCCTCAGCGGCGAGCGGGACCTCATGCTGGGCAGTCGTTTTCTCGGCGACCCGATCAGCGGCGGGATGCCCCGCTGGAAATATGTCGCCAACCGGTTTCTCACGATGGTCGAGAACGTGGCGTTCGGGCTGTCGCTCTCTGAGTACCACACAGGCATGCGGGCATATAGCCGCAAGCTGCTGGTCACGATCCCGTACCACCGCAACAGCAACAACTTCGTGTTCGATCAGGAGTTGATCGCGCAGGTGGTCGCCGCGGGCATGCGTGACCGGATCGGGGAGGTCGCGGTGCCCACCCGCTACTTCGACGAGGCCAGCTCCGTCGGTGTGCGTCAGAGCATCGTCTATGGCCTTTCGACCCTCCGCGTGGTGGCTCGATACCTCCTGCACCGAGTCGGTGTGAGGCCGTCGCCCAAGCTCACGCCGCGGACGTCGCTGACGGTATCGGATCGGCCACCGGCTTCCTGACCGGTGCTGTCCGGCGACCCGCCAGGCCGGCACATGGCGGTCGTACCCCTCCTCTGGTAAACTTCCGAAGCTAACGGAAAGAATGTGGAGGAATACGTGCCGCTCGCCAAGGACGCGAAGAGCGCAATCGTCGACGAATACGCCACGCACGAGGGCGATACCGGATCACCCGAGGTGCAGATTGCGCTTCTCACCGAGCGGATCAAGTCGCTAACGGATCATCTGCGCAGCTTCCCGAAGGACAACCACTCGCGCCGCGGGCTGCTGAAGCTCGTCGGGCAGCGCCGGCGGTTGCTTGCGTATCTCGTCCGGAATGACGTCGACCGGTACCGCGCCGTCATCAGCAGCCTCGGGCTGCGCCGCTAGGCATCGCACGCGATCGACCCCGGGCCGCGCGCCCTGGGTCTCGCGCATCTACACAACCACCCAAAGGGCATCCGCCCCCGCCTGACGCCTGCGCTCGAGCGAGCGCGCCGCGGGACGACGAACAGCGCCGGATGCCGCATCGAACATCAGGAGAATGAATTCAGTGGCAGTCAAACACGAAGCCGAGATCGGCGGCAAGACCTTCAGCATGGAGGCCGGCAAGCTCGCCGAGCAGGCAGACGGCGCAGTGCTCGTCAGGTACGGCGACACCGTCGTCCTGGCGACCGCGGTCGCCGGCAAGGAGCCCCGCGAGGGCGCCGACTTCTTCCCGCTCACCGTCGACTACGAGGAGCGCATGTACGCCGCGGGCAAGA
>CAYYDA010000038.1:0-2003 GCA_964470495.1 uncultured Steroidobacteraceae bacterium
AGGGCGTCGTACGACGTCACGACGAGGTGGCCGCGGTGACGACTCGCGGCAACCACCGGCTCGAGCGCCATCGGGTCGCCAGCCCGGCCGCCGCCAGCAGGTCATCGAGCTCGTCGAGCGTGTAGGCGCGGCGAGCCGACGCGAGGCCGTCGATCCTGGTGATTCGGCTGCGGCCGAGCGCGGCCACGCTGACCCACGTGGCGGCCAGCGGCAGGATCCCGCGCCGGAGGTCGTTGATGACCACGCCGTGGGTGGCAACTCGCGCCAGCTCCCGGAATAGGCGGACCACGTCACCCGGCTCCAGGTGGTGGACCAGCAGCGAGCAGTGAGCGACGTCGAACGCGCCGTCGGCAAACGGCAATGACCGAGCGTCCGCCTCGGCGACCTCGATGGACGGCTGATGCGCCGTTACGCGCCTGGCGACGACCAGCACATCGTGATTCGTGTCCAGCGCCACCGTCTCCCAGCCGTGGCGCGCGAATGCCAGGGGCATGTCAGCCCGTCCGGTCCCGACGTCGAGGACGCGGAGCTTTTCGCCATTGCCGGCCAGCTGTCGAATGCCTTCCACGCTGGTCGCGGTTCCCCCCGGCAGGCGGTTCAGGCGCGCGAGGTCCGCGAGGTTCAGCTCGACCTCGGGTAAGGAGAGAGCTCCCGAGTCCAGGAGCTCGACCGCATCGGCCCTGGTTGCAAGCGGAAATCGGCCGAGCGCTCTGCGCAGCGAGCTCAGCACGGCCAGCGGGCGGTCACGCGCTGCTCATCCTCGAACGAAAGTTGCTGCCTGGACCCGGTCAGCGTATCGGTCCTCGTGCTCTCGCCGGTGGGCGGAGTGCATCATCCGCGCCGACCAACCATTCCGCAAACGCCGCCGTCGCAGCCACAGCATCGATACGAGCGGAGATGCGCCACCGGATCACCGGGCTCGCAGGGGTCGCCCGCGGGCTCCGGCGGTACACTGAGCACGAGATGACTGCCACCGTTCCGCCGACCACCGGCACGCCCAACCCTCCCGATAACGACCGCACCGATACCAGGCATCCCAAGGTGGCCATCATCGGCTCCGGGCCCGCCGGCCTGACCGCGGCCATCTACGCCGCGCGCGCCAACCTCTCGCCGATCGTGATCGCCGGCAACGTGCCGATGGGCCAGCTCATGATCACCAGCGACGTCGAGAACTACCCTGGCTTTCCGCAGGGGATCCAGGGACCGGAGCTCATGCAGCAGTTCCGCGAGCAGGCGGAGCGTTTCGGCAGCACCATCGTCGAGCGCGACGCCACGAAGGTCGACTTCAGCCAGCGGCCGTTCCGCATCTGGGTCGGTGAGGTCGAGTACCTGGCCGACACGGTCATCGTCGCAACCGGCGCATCGGCCCTGTGGCTCGGCATCCCCTCGGAGGAAGCGTTCCGTGGCCGCGGCGTCAGTGCCTGCGCCACCTGCGACGGCTTCTTCTTCCGCGGCCGCGAGGTTGCGGTCGTCGGCGGTGGCGATACGGCACTCGAGGAGGCCACGTTCCTGACCCGCTTCGCCGACAAGGTCACCATGCTCGTCCGCCGGGGCGAGTTCCGCGGCAGCAAGATCATGCAGGACCGCGCGGAGCGCGACCCGAAGATCGAGATCCTCTGGAACAAGGAGGTCACCGAGGTGAAGGGCGACATGACGGTCAGCTCACTCACCCTGCGTGACACCGCCACCGGCGAGAGCTCGGAGCTCCCTGTGCAGGGGATGTTCGTCGCCATCGGCTACAAGCCGAACACGGACCTGTTCGAGGGCCAGCTGAAGGTCGGACCCGGCGGTTACCTCGAGATCGTCGGCGAGACCGGGTCGGGGATCGACGGCGTCTTCATCGCCGGCGATGTGCACGACCACCACTATCGCCAGGCGGTGACCGCGGCGGGGGATGGCTGCAAGGCCGCCATCGACGCCGAGCGCTGGCTTGCGTCGGTCGGCGAGATCGAAACGTCCACCGCAACGAACTGGTAGGAATTCGATGCTTCGGGGCTGGTTCC
>CAYYDA010000038.1:2103-3457 GCA_964470495.1 uncultured Steroidobacteraceae bacterium
TCCGGACACGATCATCGTCACAGGGACGACCGGCGAAGGGGCATGGACGCGCATCACGAACGTCGTGGAGGCGGACGGGGCGGTAACGATCTCCATCCGCGTCCTGCACTGGCCTGGCGGGACCTACGCCAGCGTGGGACGCCCGATCGCGTGGACGCTGGATCTTGCGCGCCCGCTGGGTGACCGGGTCGTCCTCGATGGCTTCCAGGAGGTGCCGCGCCGCGACGACCCAAGTTAGGTCATTGCTGCCCGTACCGGTATTGCTTGACTAGACTAACGACCTCGCCGGCAACACCACAGGAGACCACCGACCCATGGGAGTCCGTACCCCGCGCCCCGGGGATCTGTACGACCTGCGCGTCCCGACTGAGCTCGAGCTCTCGGCGGATGGGCGCTGGGTCGCCTTTGCCGTCAAGTCGGTCGCGCCGGGCAAGGACGGCTATCGCAGCTCGACCTGGATCGCGCCGGCCGACGGCGCGATCCCGGCCCGCCAGCTGACCGCCGGCAGCAAGACCGACTCCGCTCCGCGCTGGAGCCCCGACGGCAGGACGCTTGCCTTCCTGTCGGACCGCGGCGGCGTGCTGCAGGCCGGTGGCGGCGGCGCCAAGCCGGGCAAGGCCGAGGCGCCCAAGGACGGAGGCACGCAAGTCTGGCTCCTTCCGTTCGCCGATGGCGGCGAAGCGCGACAGCTGACCGACCTGCCCCAGAATGCGGAAGGGCTGGCATGGTCGCCCGATGGCCGCCGCCTTTGCGTCGTGAGCGCCGCCATCTCGACGGAGCCGGAGAAGAAGCCCGAGCGAAAGCCGGACGACCCGCCGCCTCCCGACACGCGGCTCATCGACACGCTCATCTACCAGTTCAACGGCGCCGGCTTCATCCACGACAAGTTCAAGCGCCTGTGGCTCGTCGACATTAGATCGGGCGACGCCGAGCTGCTGACCCGTGGCGACAACCACGACGCCGACCCGCGCTGGTCGCCCGATGGGAAGCGCATCGCGTTCGTCTCGGACAGGCACCGGGACGCCGACCTGGGCTGGCGCACCGACATCTACGTGGTCGACGTGGCCACGAAGCGGGTGAGCCAGCTCTCGCCGGGCCGAGGCCGCCAGACGTGGGGCGCGCCGGCATGGTCGCCGGACGGCCGCTGGGTCGCGGCGATCGGGACACGGGATTGGAAGCGCGGCGTGATCGACCAGGCATCGGTCTGGCGCTTTCGCGTGCGGGACGGCCAGGCCCAGGACCTGATCGCCGGCTCGGACCTCGAGGCCGCGGCCGGCATGAACAGCGACCTGTTCGGTGGCAGTCTCGCTCGGGTGCACTGGATGTCGGATGGCCGCTGGCTCGTCTTCGCCGC
>CAYYDA010000038.1:3557-11647 GCA_964470495.1 uncultured Steroidobacteraceae bacterium
GCAGTCTCGCTCGGGTGCACTGGATGTCGGATGGCCGCTGGCTCGTCTTCGCCGCGCCGGTCGAGGGCAGCCTCGAGCTGTGGCGGGTCGAGATCGACGGCGGTCGCGTCGAGCGGCTCACCCGCGACCGCCACTACCTCGGCCGCACCGACCTCGTCGGCCTGCCGCGCGGCGGAGCACGGGTCGCGGCCGTACGCACGAGCAGCACGGAGCCTCCGAACGTCGTCGTGGGCGACGTCCCGGCCGGCCGGTTGACCGGGAGTGACCTCGTTGCCCTGCGACGAGTGAGCGACCTCATGGGTGAGGCGTGGGGCGACCTCAAGCTCGTCGCGCCGGTCGAGCGCTGGCACGAGGTCGACGGCCGCCGCATCCAGGGCTGGTTCTTCCCCTCGCCGGCCAGCACGAAGCGCAGCCCCGCGCCGGTGGTGCTCGAGATTCATGGCGGCCCGGCCACGCTGTACGGCTGGTCGTTGAACTGGGAGTGGCAGCTCCTCGCCGCAGGCGGCATCAGCGTCTATGCGTGCAATCCGCGGGGCTCCCAGGGCTACGGGCAGTCTTTCCTGACGGCGAACATGGGCGACTGGGGCGACGGGCCGATGGACGACGTGATGGCCGGCCTCGACGCTCTCGCTGCCGACGGCCTGGTCGACCCGGACCGGATGGGCGTCACCGGTGGCTCGTATGGTGGCTATCTCACCTCGTGGATCGTCGGACACACCGATCGGTTCAAGGCAGCGGTCACCTGTCGATCCGTCAACGACATGGTCAGCCAGATGCTGTCCGGCGACATCGGCGGCCCGACCTTCGGCCTCTACGAGTACGGCGTGCACCCCTGGGAGGACTGGGACCTCTACCGCCGGCACTCGCCGCTGACCTACGCCGAGAAGGTGACCACGCCGCTCCTGATCCAGCACGCGGAGAAGGACCTGCGCTGCACCATCACGCAGGCAGAGGAGCTGTTCGCGGTCCTGCGCTCGCTCAAGCGCACAGTGCGCCTCATGCGGGTTCCCGACGAGTCGCACGAGCTGACCCGTTCCGGGACGCCATTCCGTCGCGTCGACAACGCCCGGCTCATCGCCGAGTGGTTCCGCCACTTCCTCGTGGACGGGAAGACCCGGCTCCCGAGAATCGACCCGAAGCGCGGTTAGGTTCGCTCCTATACTCGGCCGATGCCCGACTTTGAGGAGGCCCTGACCGCCGGCTACGGCTTCGACGGCCCCGGGATCACCTTTGGCGCCGCGATGCGCGGGGACGAGGCGTATCCCGCGCTCCAGGTCCGCGTTCCCCTCGGCATGATGAACCGGCACGGACTCGTTGCCGGCGCGACCGGGACCGGCAAGACGAAGACGCTGCAGGTCATGGCCGAGCAGCTCTCCGAGGCGGGCGTGCCGGTCTTCATCAGCGACATCAAGGGCGACATCAGCGGCCTCGCCGCACCCGCGGAGCCGAACGAGAAGCTGACGGCACGTGCCCGGGCCATCGGCTTCGCCGACTTCGCGCCGAAGGCATACCCGGTCGAGTTCCTGACGCTGGATCGCGACGGCAAGGGCGTGCGCCTGCGCGCATCGGTCTCGAGCTTTGGGCCGATCCTGCTGTCCAAGGTCCTCGACCTCAACGACACCCAGCAATCCGTGCTGGCGCTGGCCTTCAAGTACGCCGACGACAAGCAGCTCCCCCTCGTCAACCTGGACGACCTGCGCGCGCTCCTCAACCACCTGAACTCGGATGAGGGGAAGGCCGAGATGGCCGAGTACGGCGGCGTGGCGACGGCAACCGCCGGGGTGATCATTCGCAAGATCGTCGAGCTCGAGCAGCAGGAGGCCGATGCGTTCTTCGGCTCTCCCGAGTTCGACGTCGACAACTTCCTGCGCACGACCGATGACGGCCGCGGGGTGGTGAGCGTCCTCGAGCTGGCCGACATGCAGGACCGGCCGGCGCTGTTCAGCACGTTCATGATGTGGCTGCTGGCCTCGCTGTACGAGTCGCTGCCCGAGGTCGGTGACCAGGACAAGCCGAAGCTGGTCTTTTTCTTCGACGAGGCGCACCTCCTCTTCCGCGACGCCAACAAGACGTTCATGCAGCAGATCGAGCTGGTGGCGCGCCTGATCCGCTCGAAGGGCGTAGGTGTCTTCTTCGTGACCCACTCGCCGTCGGACGTGCCGGCCGAGGTGCTCGGACAGCTGGGCAACCGCGTCCAGCATGCGCTGCGCGCCTTCACGCCCGACGACCTCGAGACGGTTCGCGCGACCGCTCAGACGTTTCCGACGACCGAGTTCTACGACGTGGAGGACGAGCTCACCAAGCTCGGCATCGGCGAGGCGCTCATCACGGCCCTCGATCCCAAGGGCCGTCCGATGCCGACCGCCCGAACCATGCTGCGCCCGCCCACGTCGCTCATGGCCCAGGTGGGGCCGGCCGTCTTCGACGCGGTCGCCGCGGCCTCCCCGATCGCTGCCTCCTACGCCACCGACACCGATCCGGAGTCCGCCAAGGAGCTGCTCGCCGCGCGGATGGCCAGGGCGACCGCGGAGGCGAAGGAGGAGAAGGAGGAGGAGATGGAGGGCGTCGAGGATCCCGAGTCGCCGGGCGAGCGTCGCATGCGCCCGACCCGGGCGCCCGAGCGCGGCGTCGACTGGGGCAAGGTGGCCACGGAGGGCTCCCGCGTCGTGCGATCGGGCGCCTTCAACACGATTCTGCGCGCCGTCTTCGGCATCCTGACCGGCCGCGGCCGCCGCTAGCTCTTGCCGTCGGGACTTTCCTATCGAATTCTCACCGGCAGACTCGTATCACCGAAAGTCGGGCCGGGTTCCTATCGGACTTGCAGGAGCAGCAAACCCGAGAGGATTCGGCACCGGCGTCCGCTCACACGTGTGAGTGGACGGCGAATGCAGATGTGATAACGGTCTCCGGATGCAAATCCGAGAGGAATCAGGCCGCCGCGGCCGCGTCGGCAATTTCCAACCACGCGTCGACGCTGTCCTCAACTGGCAACGCCCGGACGACCAGGGTGTTGACCACGGACCGATACGGAGCCAGCGCCGCGTTCAGCTCCGCCGGATCTCCCGATTCGACGGCGACGCCCACCGGTCCATCGGCCTGGGCCTCAAAGGCCCGCGCGTACTGCGGGCCGTAGGCACGGTACTGCGCCATCGCCGCGAGAAGTCGGTGGGTCGCACCGTGTCCGATCGCGGTCCGCACATAGGCCACCAGGCGAGGAATCGGGCGCCCCGCCGCGTCGGCGCCCTGGGCCATCCGCTCCCGCGCCCAGGCCAGGCGTGCGGGGTTCGCCCAGGCGGCGACGGCCGCATCGGCCACTTCGCCTGCCAGACGCAACATGCGCGGTCCGACAGCTGCGATGGCGATCGGCGTGCCGGGCAGCAGGGAGCGCAGCTCTGTGACGCCGTCGCGCACGAGGTCGAGCGAGGCAGACGCTCCGCTCCCGACACCTAGGGTGAGCCGATCGAGGGGGACGCCGCCCGACGCCAGACGCTCCGGGATCACCGCCGGCGGATACTCGGAGAGGGCGACCACGCCGAGCCCCACGCGAAGCGTCGCCGTGCCGGGCAGTATCTCCGCCAGGGCCGCAACACCGTCGCCACGGCGCGTGTCGTTCACCCACAGCTCCGCGTAGCCCAGGCGCTCGAGCGTAGCGCCCAGGCGGGCATGATCCGGGCGGGAGGCTGCGGTGATCCCGAAGGCCAGCTCAGCGGTCATGTCCGCCCAGCGTGCCACAGAACCCGCGTGGCGGGAGGGGATGACAACGGGGATACACTCTTCCCCTGGCCGGCCCGACATCGTCGGCCGCTTGGAAGACCGATGGCCGGGCCGCGCGACGAACGTGAGGAGAGTCGCATGCGCGCGTTCATCATCAATGCCGAGAACCGCCCGGGAGCACTCGCCGACCTTGCGGAGGCGCTGGGCGAGCGCGGGATCAACATCAGCGGCGTCGCGGGCGCGGCCTGGGACGATAGCGGTGCCATCGGGCTCATCACCAACGACGACGCCGGCACGCGGTCCGTGCTGGATGGCCGTAATGCCGCCTACCGCGAGGTGGATCTCGTGGCCGCGGGCATGGAGGACAAGCCGGGGACGCTTGGCATGGCCGCTCGCAAGCTGGCCGAGCGCGGCGTGAACATCGAGGCCATCATGCCGACCGGCATGCAGGGCACGAAGGTGACCGTGGCGTTCGCCGTCGACGATGCGGCTGCCGCGCGGGAGGCGCTCGGCGACCTCGCCCTGGCCGGATCGCCGTCGATCTAGGCGCCACTCCGCGGTCCGAGGGCTTCGCGCGCGACGTCGGGGACGTCCGTGACGAAGCCCCACAGGCGGCCAGCAGCGAGGAGCTGCATGCGCTCGGGGTCGTTGACGACGTAGCACCCGACCTCGCGGCCATACGCAGCTGCCTGGGCCAGGATCGGGAGGGGATCGGCGCCGAGGTCTCCGTCCCACGGCAGGACGGCGGCATGTCCGTGCTCCGTGGCCCACACGACGGCAGGGGCGACGGGCTGCATCGGCACCAGGAGATAGCCGGTCCTGATCGCGGGATCGAGCTCGTGCACCCGATCGATCGCTCCCTCGTCGAAGCTGATGACGGCCAACCGCCGGTCGCCGTGCACCGGGTGCGCGCGGACGGCCTCGACGACGGCATCGGCCGCGGCGCGAGCCTTGATCTCGACCACCAGGCCGATATTGTCTGGCAGCCACGCCAGCACCTCGGGCAGCGTCGGCACCCTGAGGCCCTTGTCGGCGAACGGCAGGCCGGCATCGTCGGGCCGCGCGAAGTTCGCGCCCGCATCGGCCTCGCGGATTGCGTCCATAGTCAGGTTCGCGACTGCACCCGTGCGGTCGGTGGTCCGGTCAAGCGTGTCGTCATGGATGACGGCGAGCTGGCCGTCGGCGGTCAGGTGGACGTCGAGCTCGATCGCATCGGCCCCGGCTTCCACGCCGAGACGGAAGGCCTCGATCGTGTTCTCCGGTGCCCGCGCGGAGAAGCCACGGTGGGCGACGACGATCGTCATCGGCCCATGCCCTCGACGAGCGCGTCGATGGCGAGCTCCTCGTTCTCCGGCTCGCCCTCCGGCACGCCGCGCAGGATTGCGATTCCCACCAGCAGCAGCACGAAGAGCGACGCGATCGCGACCTGGTAGGCGCCGCGGTCGAGGCTGTCCAGCAGCAGGGCCACGATGGCGCCGTACACGATCGGACCGACGACGGCGCTGAACTTCCCGACCAGCCCGTACAGGCCGAACATCTCGCCGATCCGCTCCGGCGGGGTGAGCCGCAGGAGCATGAGCCGATCCACCACGCCGACCCCGCCGAGCCCGGCACCGAGGAGTGCGCCGGCGAACAGGAAGGGGATGGTCGACAGGAACAGCGTGAGGATGGCGAGGCCGACGGCCCAGACCCCGAGCACCGCGAAGAGGGTGCGCCGGGGGCCCCACCGGTCGGCCAGGAAGCCCCAGCCGAAGCTGGCGATCACCGCCACCACGGTGAGGACGAGGAGCACCTGGAGCGCCTGCCCCTCGGTGAAGCCGACCGCGTACACGGCGAACGAGCTCATGACCGCGATCGCCGTGTTGACCGGGTCGGAATAGAAGAAGCGCGCGACGATGAAGCGGAGCAGCCCTGGCGACTCCCTCGCGTGCGAGACGGTCTTAGCCAGCTGGCCGAACGAACGGCCGGCATCGGCCGTGCTGAAGCTGGTGCCGGCGCGCTCCCGCTCTCGAACGAGGAGGAAGAGCGGCCCGGCGAAGACGAGGAACAGCCCGGCCACGAGCGCGAAGGTTGCCGGCGTGGATTCGCCGTCGGCATCGGTGCTGATGCCGACCAGGAGCAGGACGCCGACGAGCAGCGTGCCGCAGTAGCCGAGCGCCACGCCGACGCCCGACAGCCGTCCGCGGGCGATCGGTCGGGCGACGTCGGGCAGGAGCGCGTCGTAGTAGATGAGAGCAGCCTGGTAGGCAAAGTTGGCGAGGGCGAATGCAACCAATCCCAGCCGGATGTCGATGAGCCCGATCACGGCGGTACCGGCGATGCACAGGACGGTGAAGACCGCCAGGAAGGGCTTGCGGCGACCGACGCGGTCGCTCATCGCGCCCAGGACAGGTGAGACGATGGCGTTCAGCAGGACCGAGACGCTCACCGCCGCCGTGAACCAGAACGTCCCCGGGCCTTCGCCGAGGAAGCGGATGGTCCACAGGCTCATCGCGAAGCTGACGATGGCGAAGCTGAAGATCGTGTTCGCGAAGTCGTAGAAGGCCCAGGCCAGCGCCTCGATCGAGCTGCCCGAGCGCGTCAGTCCGCCGAGCCCTCGCCACCACGTGGCCGGGGCGAGTGCGGTCATGCGGTGGATGCCGGTCGCAACATGCGGTGGATTATCGCCGAGTCGAGGATCGAAACCGGCTGCCGAACGTGATGAGCACCATCGAGACAAGGGCAAGCGCCGCAAGGCCAGCCACGGTGAGCAGCCAACCCGGCGCCGTGGAGGTGTCGGGCAGCTGGCTCATCCCTTGAGCGGCAGACAGGCTCGGGTCCGGTGCGGGCTGACCGATCGCGACGTCGAGGGCCGCGACGTCATTGGGCTGCGTCGGGTCGATCGCACTGCCGCTCACTGTCACCTCGGCGGTCAGCCGATGCGACCCCGGAGATGCGAACGAGACGACGAGCGTCACCTGGGCGCTTGCGCCGGAGGCAATGGGCCCGAGGTCGCAGGTCAATACGCTTCCACTCAGCATGCAGCTGCCCTGGCTTGGGGTCGTCGACAGCCTCCTTGCCGCCGCCGCCAATCCGATCTCCGTGGCGACCGAGCTCGCGTCGAATGGGCCCGCGTTGGTGATGGTGACGAGATACGAGTAGGGCTCATCGATGAGCCCGGACGCCGGTCCGGTCAGCCGGATGGCGATGTCTGCGCCCGGCATCGCCAGAGCGATGGTCCCTTCCGGCGCTCCCGCCAGCGACGTGGTCACGCTGGTGGCCGTTCGCTGCATCACGGCGGTCAGCGTCGAGCTCCCCGCGCTCGAGGTTGCGGCGAGGAGGTCCATCGGGCTGGCGTTTGGGTCGAGGTCCGAGGGCAGATACGTGAGCGTCACGGTCGTCGGTTCGGCAGCCAGACCGCCGGACGAGAGTGTCCAAATGCGGTTCACGCTCGCCGTCGGCACCAATCCGACGGCGGTGAGGCCCGCCACGTCGTCGCCAGCCAAGGTGGAGCCAGTAACCGTCCCGGGAACGGTGACGGTCGCCCAGGTGGCCTGAACCGGCGTGTACCCGAGTGGGTCGCCGATTTCGAAGGTCATCGTCACCGGCCCTCCGGCCGGGATTGCCTTCTGGAGCCGGCCGATCACGTGCCCGCTGCTGCGCACGACCGAGCCGCCCGCGGCGATGGTGACGAGGTGCGGGCCGGCGTTCAGGTTGCCCCCCGCCAGGACGAGGCCGGCGTGCATGGTGAGAGGGCCAACGAGCGTGGTGCCGACCGGGTTCGTGATCGCGAGCTCCGCCAGATCGGTCACAGAGGCAGGCACCACGATCCCTGCAGCCGTTCCGGCCACTGTGAGGGACGAGCTCGACCCGGCGATGAGGTTGCCGGCCACCCCCGCGATCGGCATCGCGATGGTCAGCCGATGCGCGCCGATGGTCAGCGTCCCGGAAGCGAGGTCGAGCGTGCCGCCGATCGCCAGGTCGGCGGCAAGGGTCGCACCGGCGGAATTCTCCACGGTCAGGTCGTTGAGCGCGGAGACATCGAGGTCGAGCTGCTGCACGACGGTCCCGTCCAGGACAAGCCTGCCCGTGCCCGCCTGGAACGAGCCGGGCGCCGTCACGTTGCGCGCGACGCGCAGCTCGCTCCCGTCTGCGATAAGGGTCCCGACCACCGTCAGCGCGCCGGCGACGTCGACCAGGTTGGCATCGAGGTCGAAGGTGCCAGCCACCACGTTCAGGTCGTTGGTGAGCGTGAGCGCGCCAGCGAGTGTCGCCGTACCGCCGCGCACCTGCAATCGGTTCAGCGGGGCGCCCCCAGTGGTCAGCGTCTCCGTCCCGGCCAGGATGAGCGTGCTGGTGCCGGCCGCGAACCCGCCGCCCAGGTAGGTCCAGTCACG
>CAYYDA010000039.1:0-11567 GCA_964470495.1 uncultured Steroidobacteraceae bacterium
TTCAGCGTGTCGGGGTGCCAAAGCGAATCTTGAGCGTTCCGTCCTCGAAGCGCGCACCCTCGGTCGGGGCGTCGACGAGGATGCGTGGCAGGACGAGCGTGCGCCGCCACGTGCCGAGGTCGATCACGAGCTCATCGGCGTGGCGCGAGAGGTTGATCTGGTCCTTGTCGGTGAACGGCAGGTCGACCGAGACGACGAACCCGCCGTTGTCGCGAACGACCTCGTACGGGCGGCCGCGGTAGAAGAACGCGGTCGGATCCTCCGAGCCGTACAGGCTTCGGCCGAGCTCCCGCAGGAGGTCGACACCGACCATCTCCCGGTCGAAGAAGGGCGCCTTCTTCACCGGAATGGGATGAAACGTCTTCTCCACGAGCGGTCCGTATCGCTGCTGCGCCTCGTACCACCCGCGAAAGTAGGTACCGACTTCGTCGGGCAGGACGCGGTTGGCGACGACCAGGTCGGTCGGGTAGCCGTAGAGGTGGAAGTAGGTGAACGAGCGCTGTGCCTCCTTGATCACGACCTGCTCGAGCGTGAGCACGACCCGGACGGACGTCTTCGCGTGATCGGTCAGTAGCGAGTGCATGTACTCGAGGCGCCGGAACAGCTCCTCTCCGGCGTTGAAAACGTCGTCGCCGGGCATCGGCATGCCGACCAAGCGGCTGATGATCGGCCCTGTCAGCTTGCTGATGCGGCGGCCGATGGGCTCGACCTTCTCCATCCACCATCGGCCCGCCTCCGGCAGCGAGAGCAGGCGAAGCGTCTCGCCGGTGGGCGCCGCGTCCACGACGACGACGTCGTAATTTCCCGAATCGTGGTGATCTGCGATCCAGAGCAGCGACCCGACCTCGTCCATGCCGGGCAGGACCGTCATCTCCTCGGCCATCACGTCGTCCAGCCCGCGCCAGCGAAGCACGGATGCGGCGTACTCCTGGATGCGGCCCCAATAGCGCGCGACGTTGAAGAAGACGTCCGACTCCTGCGCCCACAGGTTCGGCACGATCTCGAGGGGAGTCGGCCCGAGCTCGCGTTCGAAGGCGTCACCCAGGCTGTGGGCGATGTCGGTTGAGATCACGATCGTCCGATACCCACGATCGGCACATGCGAGCGCGCTGGCGGCGGCGACGCTCGTCTTGCCGACGCCGCCCTTGCCGGTGTAGACGAGGATGCGGGTCACAGGGGCTCCCGAGGCGCGGTCAGAGAAATCAATTCCGGGGCGACCACGACCTCACGCTCACTCGGGCGGGAGGGTATGGCGCCACCGCCCGCACGGCGGGGCGCCGGAGTTCGCTGACTAGCCTCGGCGGCGGCCGTAGCCGAAGTAGCCGAGCAGCGCGAGCACGACCAAGACGATCACGATGATCCAGATCAGGTCCATGGGGTCCTCCTCTCGCGGACGTTATAGCAGGATGCGCGCCGCCCGTTCGGCGCCGATCGGCGCCACCGCCTACGTTCCCGCCAGGCGTTCGACGACCGGCACGAGCTCGTCGACCTCCCCGACCATGATCGAGCTGATGCCGAGCTCCTCGCGCAGCCGCAGGAACTTCTCGACGAAGCCGTCGACGGAGCCGATGAAGATGTGCGGCGCGTCGAGCAGCTCGTCTGCGGTGACCCTGACGCCGCTGCGTGCGTGCAGCGCATCGGCCAGCTCCTCCGCCTCGCGCCGGGCGTGATCCGTGACGCTGACGCCCGTCATGGACGGGTAGATGTTGAGCTCCAGGTCGTCGAAGCGCCCGCCGGCCGCGTCGCGCACCCAGCCGATCTTCTCGGCCGTGGCCGCGACGGTCACCGACGCGGGATCTCCCGCGCCGTTCGGCAGGATTCGCGGCGCCAGTCCCACGATCTGGGCTTCACGCGCCGCGAGGGTCAGCGTCCGGCGTCCGCCGCCCCCGATGAAGAACGGCGGGTGCGGCTTCTGAACGGGCTTTGGCTCGGCGTCGTAGTCCGTGATCGTGTAGTGCTCGCCGCTGAAGCTGAACGGGCCGTCGGCGAAGCAGCCCTTCAGGACGGCGATCGCCTCCGCCAGGCGAGACTGGCGGACCGGGGTCGCGTCGAAGGCAAGGCCGATGGCCTCGTACTCCGGCCTGTTCCAGCCGGCGCCGATGGCCACGTCCAGCCGCCCCTCGCTCAGCACGTCGAGACTGGCGAGGTCCTGCGCCAGTACGGCGGGGTGGCGCAGGTCGTTGTTGAGTACGAAGGCGCTGATGCGAAGGCGCTTGGTCGCGGCGGCGATGGTCGCCATGGCCGGGATCGGCGCCAGCTGGGGAATCAGGTGATCCGGGATGACGAGCACGTCGATCCCGATGGCCTCGGCCCGCCGCGCGGTCTCGGCCAGCTCGCGGCCGCTGGCGACTGCGCGCGCGTCCGCCAGGAATCGAAAGGGTTTCACCCGCCTAGTGTGCCGTGCTCCGCGGTGGTCAGCGTTTCCGTGCCGCCTTCTTCTTGGGACGGGCCGGCTTCGCCGCCGGCTCCACCTTGCCGTTGCCGGACGTCGGGCGCGCCGGAGCCATCGGCGAGAGGGGAGCGACTCCACCGACCGCGCCGCGCTCGGCGCGGATCACGTGCATGACGGCGTTGATGAGCGACAGGTGGGTGAAGGCCTGAGGAAAGTTCCCCAGATGCCGCCCGGTGTCCGGATCCAGCTCCTCGCCGTAGAGCCCGAGCGGGCTCGCATACGAGAGCAGCTTCTCGCACAGCCGTCGCGCGCGAGCGTACTCGCCGATCTCGCACAGGGCCGACACCATCCAGAACGAGCAGATCGTGAAGGCGCCCTCGCGGCCGGACAGGCCGTCGTCGGTCTCCTCCGTCCGATAGCGCAGGATCAGGCCGTCCTCGCTCAGCTCCTCGGCGATGGCGAGGACCGTCCTTCGGATGCGCTCGTCGTCGGGTGGCAGGAAGCGGACGAGCGGCATCAGCAGGAGCGATGCGTCGAGCGCATCGGTCTCGTAGTGCTGGGTGAAGACCCCGCGGGCGTCGATCCCGTTGGCGCAGATGTCGGCGTGGATCTCGTCGGCCGCCTTCTGCCATCGGTCCGCGAGCTCCTCGTCGCCGCGGAGGCGGGCCAGGCGAGCACCGCGATCGGCGGCGACCCAGCACATCACCTTCGAGCTGGTGAAGTGCTTCGGCTCGCCACGGACCTCCCAGATGCCGCGGTCCGCCTCCCGCCAGTTGGCGAGCGCGGCCTCGACCTGCCGCGTCAGGATGGTCCAGATCCGCTCGTCGAGCCGATCCCGCGACTTGGTGTGCAGGTACACGGAGTCGAGCACCGCGCCCCACATGTCGTGCTGTCGCTGGCCATACGCCGCGTTGCCGATGCGGACCGGTTGAGCGCCCTCGTAGCCGCCCAGGTGGGGGAGGATTCGCTCGTCGAGCGCTGCCTCGCCGTCGATGCCGTACATGATCTGGAGCTCGTTGTCGCGTTCGGCGACATCGGCGATGAAGGCGAGGTAGTCCTCCGCTTCCCAGTCGAAGCCGAGCGTGTAGAGGCCCCACAGCGCGAACGTGGAGTCGCGGATCCAGCTGTAGCGGTAATCCCAGTTGCGCTCGCCGCCCGGCGTCTCGGGAAGGGACGTGGTCGGCGCCGCCACGACGGCCCCGCTGGCCGCGTAGGTCAGCCCCTTCAACGTCAGGGCCGAGCGCTCGAGGTGGGAGCGCCAGGCGTGGTCGGGGAAATTGCCGCGCGCCAGCCAGTGCTGCCAGTGGTGCGCCGTCCAGACGAGGCGCTGGTAGGCGTCGTCGGTCGTGCGTGGTGCGGCGGCGCCGTTCCAGGTCAGGGCGCAGAAGCGAGTCTCTCCCTCCTTGATGAGCGTTCGAGCGCTGGCGATCGGGCCTTCGAATCCGATGTTCATGTCGCTCGTGAGGACCAGCTCGACATCGCTGTCCTCCGTCGTGCACGCGCCCTGGTGGTAGCCGGCCTCGGTGTAGCTCCAGGTTCCGGAGTGGAGGCCGTACTCGAAGCGCGGCTCACAGTCGAGCGTCAGCTGCATCTCGCCGTTCACGCAGCGCACCATGCGCAGCAGGACGTGCCCCGCGTCGTAGTCGGTCGGCGGCCGGCGCTGCACCTTCGAGCGCGCCTCCGTGTGACGCCACGGACCCATGATGAGGACGTCCCGAACGATGATCCAGCCGCCGGGCGAGCCCCAGCTCGTCTCCAGCACCATGGTGCCGGGCAGGTAGCGTCGGGCAGCCGGCACCTTGATGTCCGAGGGCCCGAATCGGAAGCCGCCCGCGTCACGGTCCAGGATCGAACCGAACACGCTCGGCGAGTCCATGCGCGGCAGGCAGAGCCACTCCACGTTTCCGCTGGCCGCAATGAGGGCGGTCGTCTCGCAGTCGGACAGAAAGCCGTACTCGCCGATGGGCGGAAACGGCGAGCCGAGCACGTCTCCGCCGGGTAGACGCGGGTCGTCGCCGTGGCCATTCGTCGTCATCGTGCGCTCATTCCCTCGTGGGGGGCGCCAGTCTCACACGTTCGCGTCGAGAGGCCAACCCCCGAAGGTCCGGTCGTCGAGACGGTACGGCGGGCGTCAGATATCGGCGTTGAACGTGTCGCAGGCGTCTGCCGACTTGGCCTCGAGGCCGATGGTGAACCATTGCTGGCGCTGCTCGGACGAGCCGTGGGTCCAGGTTTCGGGGTTGACCTGGCCCTGGGTCTGTTCCTGGATGCGGTCGTCGCCGATGACCGACGCGGCGTTGAGGGCCTGGTTGATCTGCTCCTGTGTCAGCGGCTCGAGGAAGCCGTTCTCGACTGCGGTTCCGCCCCACACGCCGGCGTAGCAGTCGGCCTGGAGCTCGGTGCGCACCGCGCCCCCCTCCGCGCCGGCGTCCCGCCCGGCCTCGAGCTGGCCGAGCAGGTTCTGGACGTGGTGTCCGTACTCGTGGGCGATCACGTATTCCTCCGCGAACGGGCCGCCCTCGGCGCCGAACCGGGTCTCGAGCTGCTCGAAGAACCCGAGATCGATGTACACCGTCTGGTCGAGCGGGCAATAGAACGGCCCGACGGCGCTCGAGGCGGCTCCGCACTGTGTGGCCACCTGATCGGTGAAGAGCACGGTAACGGCGGGCGTGTATTGCTGGCCGTCGGCCTGGAATGCCTCCGTCCAGTAGTCCTGCACGCTGTTGACGGTGCCCACGATCCGGCAGTCCTGCCGCTCGTTCGCGTCCGCACCGGTCTGGCATTCGGTGGCGAGCTCGCTCGAGAGCGGCCCGGTGTCCGTCTGGCCTGCCCCGAGGCCGCCGAGATCGCCGAGGTTGCCACCGAGCAGGATGATGATCGCGAGGATGACGAGGCTGCCGAGGCCGCCGCCGAGGGCGACTCCGCCCCCGCTGACCCGCCGCCCGCGACGGTCCTGCACCTGCCCGGGATCGAGGTCGACGTCCCGACGAAAGGTCATGGCGCCGAAGCATAGCGCGCCGCGTGCCAACCGGAACCCCCGCAGTACTTCGGGGGCATGGTGGGCCCACTCGGTCCAGCCCACGATGGCCGCATATGCGAGCGACTGCAGCGAAGGGGCGACGCTCGATGCTCGGCCGCGCCCTGCATCCGTGGGACATCGCGCCCTCGTGGCTTCGAATCAGCAAAGACCCGTACCTCTTCTATACGGCCTCGCTGGTGCCCATCGTGTGGCTCGTGGCGGCGATCACGCAGGCGGGCGACTTCATGGCGGCCGCGCTGCTCTGCGGCATCGCTCTCGCCGCCCAGCTGCTTCTCGGCTACGTCGGAGCTCGCCGGCACCTGCAGAGTCGAGTCGTCTGGCAGCTCTTGCGACTCCTTCCACCGCTCGCGTTGGTGGCGGTCGCGTCGCGCTTCGTCGGTGGTCCCTCACTGCCGCTGATCCCGCTCTTCATCCCGGTCGTCGCTGGCGCGGCCGCCGCCGGGCGCGTGCAGGGAGCAGTCGCCGCGGGCGTCGCCACCGCCGTCATCCTGATTCCCGAGCTGGCGAGCCTGAGCTCGCTCAGCGGGATTGGCCTGCGCGGCCTGACCCTGGCCGGCGTGACGATCGTGGTCGCCCTGGGCACGCGCCGGATCGTGCGGGCGCTGGAGGAAGCCCTGGTCACTTCGCGTACCGCGGTCATCGCCGGCAGACGCCGGGCGCGGCAGATCTCGGCTCTGGAGTCCGTCGGGCGCCTCCTCGCCGCGGGGGGCCCAGCCGCCGAGCCGATCGCGGCCGTCGTGGACGTCGTGATACGGCGCTTCGGGTACCGGTACGTGTCCGTCTACCTTGGTGACTCCGAACGGGTCCACCTGACCGCCCACGGCGGCTACGTGGAGGCGCTCGCGTCCTTCGATTCGTCGATGGGCGTCGCCGGCCGCGTGATGCGTACCCACGAGCTCGCGTTCGTGCCCGACGTTGCGGCCGATCCCGACTACATCACGGGCACGCTGACGGCAACGAGCCTGATCTGCGCGCCGCTCTTCATCGACGGCCGGTTCCTGGGGATCCTCAACGTGGAGACCAGCGGAGGCCGGCGGCTCGACGAGACCGATCGCAGCCTCGTGGCGATCATCGCGGCGCGGATTGCGAGCGCCGTGGCGCTCGGGCAGGACCGACAGGCCCTTTCAGCTCGTGCAGATCTGTTCCGCGACATCGAGGCCTTCGGTCGCGACGTCACGAGCTCCCTTGCCGTGGAGCCGCTTGCAGAGATGATCATCGAGGCAACCGGCCGCGTCGTGGCGGCGGACACGCTGGCTGTGACGTTGCTCGATCGGAGCGACGGGCGATACCTGGTCCGCGCCGGACGCGGCATGCCGGGACGGGTCGTCGGCCGCCAGGTCCAGGTCGGCGAGGGCCTGGCGGGACGCGCCATCCGGGATCGCGCGACCGTGATCGAGGAGGCGGTGAGTCCGGACCAGTTCCCGCGCTCGGTCCAGGACCTGGACATCCAGGCACTGACCCACGGCGTCGGCCTCCCGCTCATCCGCGATGGCGTGGTGGTCGGTGCGCTCACCATCGGCCGCACGACGGCGAGCGCGGGGTTCAGTGATCTCGAGCTCGAGGGCCTCCAACTCCTCGCCAGCAGCGCGGCGCTTGCCGTCGCGAATGCCTTCCTGCACGCGGAGGTAGCCGAGCTCGCCGTGCGTGATCCGCTCACAGGCCTCTATAACCGTCGCCATTTCGACGAGGCACTCGATCGGATGCTGGCCGCCCATCGCCGCGAGCGGCTGGCGGGATGGCGTCCGCTGAGTGCGATCGTCTTCGACCTCGACCACTTCGGCCTCTTCAACAAGGAGCACGGCCATCAGGTGGGCGACGAGGTGCTGAAGGCCTTCGCCGATGTCCTCGCTCAGCGCTTCCGAGCGAGCGACCTGGTGGCCCGCCTTGGTGGGGAGGAGTTCATCGTCGTGCTCGATGACGTGGGTCGCGAAGACGCCGTCCGCATCGCCAACGAGGTGCGCGAGGTGCTTGCCAGGCGCAGCGTGCCGGCGGACGACGGTACCCACCTTCAGGTGACGGTCTCGGCGGGATGCGCCGAGCTCGACGCTGGCGACGCGACGCGTGAAACACTCCTTCGGACCGCCGACGTCGCCCTCTTCATGGCGAAGCGCGCCGGCAGGGACCGGGTCGTCGCCGCCTAGGGCGCCAGGCGGTCCGCGAGCCAGCCGATCGCCTCGGGGTAGCGCCAGTCGATTCCGGCATGGGTGCCGTCGAACAGCTCGAAGCGCAGCCGCTCGTCATCCACGCCCAGCGCCGCGAGCTCGGCGCGGAACGCATCGGCGCCGAGGTCGAGGTAGAAGTCGTCGCGCTTCCCGGCATCGATCCACACGGCGCCCAGGCCTCGCAGCGCATCCGCCCGCTCGGCGGCCATGCGGACCGGGTCCCAGGCGAGCCATCGTTCCCAGATTTCGGGGATGAGGCGCCCCGTCAGCGGCTCGAAGGGAAGGCGCACCGTGCCGTCGGCATCGGCCGAGTAGCAGGCGGCCATGCACCACACGTTGAGGAGCGTGCCGTCGGTGCCCTTCGCGCGCCCGCGGCGTGATCGGAAGTCCGACCAGAACGCCTCGTACGAGCCGTCGTAGACGTCGCGCAGGGCTCGGGCAGCCTCCCTGAAGTCGGGCTGGTAGCAGACCTCGAACAGTGCGTCGCCGGCGTGGGTGACGAGCGCCCCGAACAGGTCGGGTCGCAGCATCGGCGTGACCATGGCGCCGTATCCGCCGGAGCTCTTGCCGGCCACCCCGCGGTGCTCGGCGCGGGCGAGGGTTCGATAGCGCGCGTCGACGAACGGCACGATCTCGTCGCACAGGTAGGTGTGGTAACGACCGGTCCCAGCCGAGTCCACGAACTGCGAGCCGCCGAGGCTGGTCCAGGCGTCGACGTAGACGACGATGGCCCGAACCGATTCCGTCATCTCGAACCAGTCGTCGACAGCCTCCGGCGTCGTCAACGTGAACGCCTTGCGCGCCTGCCACATGTCCACCTGGCCGGTCAGGCCCTGCAGCAGGTAGACCGATGGGTAGCGCCGCTCCGGCTCGTCGTCGTAGCCGGGCGGGGTGTAGACATAGAGCGGGCGGCGATGCGGGTCACCGAGCGTGTTGGCGGTGAGCGCCTCCGAGTCGATCGTCAGCTCGTCGAGGCGGCCTGCCCACGCGTGTCCCCAGGGCGGCGGCAGTTCCATGGTCAGCGAGGGTAGTCGCTATGCGGTCTCGCCGCGGAGCTCGACTCGCTCCAGCCGGCGAACGGCGAGCGCGGCTGCGAGGATCGCGACGACGAGGCCGACCGCGACGGCAACTCCGACGCCGAGCTCCGCACTGCCGGCCGCATCGCCGCCGAACGCATCGGCCACGGCGAGGGCGTGCTGGCGAATGCTGAGGACCCGGGTCCCGGCGAAGAGCCCGGCCACGACGCCCTCCCATACCACCACGTAGGCGAGGCCGATGATCAGCGCTCGCGACGTCACGAGCGAGAGGGCCAGGAATACAACCGTGTACTCGAGCGCGCCGAACGCGGCCGCGACCGCGTAGCCAACCGCCAGGCTCGTGTCCGGGTGCCCGATGATCCCGGCCACGGCGATGGCCGGCACGACGAGGACGATCACCACCAGCCACGCCACCATCAGCTTGACGACGACGATGCGCCAGCGCGGGATCGGCTTGGCCAGGAGGTAGACGATCGTCCCGTCGTCGAGCTCGGATCCGATCGCGGCGGTGCCGACGATCACAGCCACCAGCGGCAGCAGGACGGCCAGCCCGAAGTCGCCGAGCAGCTGGCGCGTCACCGTGAGCGACTCCGCGTCGCTCGGAGCGCTGAGCCGGTAGAGCACTGTCGCCAGCACCAGCAGCACGCCCACCAGCGCCAGGAGCAGGGTGCGTCGCCGGCTGAGGAGCGCCCGCAGGGTGAGGCTGACGAGCGTTGCAGTCATCGGCGCACCAGGTAGCTGAAGACCGATTCGAGCGACTCGTCGGCCGGGCGCAGCTCCAGGAGCGACACGCCCGCGCGCTGGGCGGCAGGGGCGACGGCCCGGGTCAGCGCGCCGTAATCGCCGGTGCGCACGGTGAGTGTCCCGTCGCGCAGCTCGACGGCATCGATCTCGGCCTCCACCAGGAGCTCGCGCGCCAGGCGCCGGTCGTCGCTGGAGCGGATCGTGAAGCTATGCGGTCGGTCGATCATCAGGCGGCGGATACGGCGGAAGTCGCCGCTGGCCGCGAGGCGTCCGGCGACGACCACGAGCACCCGGTCGGAGAGGCGTTCGACCTCCTCGAGGATGTGGCTGCTGAACAGGATCGTCCGGCCCTCGGCCGCGTGGCGGCGCAGGAGGTCCATCATGTGGAGGCGCTGCCGCGGGTCCATCCCGTTGAACGGCTCGTCCAGGATCAGGACGGGAGGGTCGTGAACGAGCGCCGCCGCCACCTTGGCTCGCTGCCGCATCCCCTTCGAATAGCCGCCGATCGCGCGGTCGGCCGCGGACTGGAGCTCAACGAGGTCGATGGCGCGTTCGGCGGCCGCCGCCGGATCCGGCACTCTCTGGAGCGACGCCGAGGCAGCGACGAACTCTCGCCCGGTCAGGAAGCCGTAGACCGCCTCGCGCTCCGGCACGAATCCGATGGCTCGGTAGATGTCGGGATGTCGCCACGTCGACGTGCCGTCCAGGTGGACGTCGCCGGCCGACGGCGACAGGAAGCCCGCCATCATGTGGAGCAGCGTCGTCTTGCCCGCCCCGTTCGGCCCCAGCAGGCCCGTGATGCCCGGGCCGACCTCGAAGCTCACGTCGTTGACGGCGACGACGTTTCCGTACCAGCGCGAGACGCCGGCGAGCACGAGCGAGCTCAAGTCGTGACCCGCCGATAACGGAGCGCGAGGACGGCCCAGGAGCCGAGCACCAGCACGGCGGTCGCGACGCCGTAGGTCCACAGCGGAAGGTCCGACTGCGCGACGGGCGAATCGGCGATGCTGCCGCCGAACAGCCACTCGCGGGCTCCGTCGAGGATCGTCAGCGGGTTGAGCAGCGGCGCGAAGTTCGCCAGTGCCCCGCCCGACTCGGCGAAGATCGCGCCGACCACGCCGCCGACGAGAAACACGCCGAGCACGGCGCCCGCGGCATAGGCTCGCCGCGCGGCCAGGGCCGAGATCGCCAGTCCCAGGCTGGCCAACGCCACCGCGTGGATCACGCCGGTGCCGATGATGCCGGGCAGCGCTCCGATTTCGTCGCCGAGCGCGCCGACGACGTCCTCTGCCGCCAGCACGCGGCCGGCGAACAGGACGAGGACCGGCACCAGCGTGAGTGCGAGGAGGCCGGCGGCCAGGGCCGCCAGCTTGGCGGCAACGTAGTCGAGCCGCCGGATCGGCCTGCTGAAGTAGAGCGGCAGGACCCGATGGCGCATGTCGTTCACGACGAGCTCCGGCGTCTGGGCGGCCACGAAGATGATCATTGCGGCGCCGATGCCCCACAGGTAGTTGTCGTAGCTGTACAGCTCGACGATGTCGCCGACGAGGACGCGGATGGCGACCGCGATAACTGCCGGGGCGAGTGCCATCACGACGAGGCCCCACGGCAGAATCTTGGAGCGCGCGGAGCGGCCCAGTCCGAAGACCGCCCGCAGCCCGGCCCCGACGATCGCCGTAACCGCTCCACGCCGTCCGAGGCGCGGGCCGTCGTAGTGGCGGTAGCCGATGTCGTAGATCGTGCCGGTGGACGGATCAGTCGTCGTCATCGGTGCCTCCGACGCGGAACAGGTCTTCGAGCTGGTGGCGGCGAGGCTCGACCCGCACCAGCGCCAGCCGGAGCGCCACCGCCTCGTCACGGACCGCGTCGTAGACGGTGAACTCGCCGTCGCCGCCGGTGGCCAGGTCGGCGACCACGATGCGGCCGTCCGCCTGTGCGTCGATGCCGCGGGCGACGAGCCGCTCGGCCAGGCTGGCGGCCGGCTCATCGGTTTCGATCAGGAGCTTGCCCGTCCGTTCGACGAAGCTCGAGAGCGAGGCGGTGCGGAGCAGCTTCCCGGCGTCGATGGCCACCAGCCAGCCGGCAACGCGCTCGATCTCGCCCAGCAGGTGGCTGGCCACGATCACCGCGATCCCGAACTCGTGGCCGATGCGCTCGATGAGCGCCAGCATCTCGTCGCGCCCGGCCGGATC
>CAYYDA010000040.1:0-9528 GCA_964470495.1 uncultured Steroidobacteraceae bacterium
TGGGTGAGCAAGTACGCCGAGCCCTGGGCCGCCGGCCTCAGCGGGCTCAAGCAGGAACTCGAGGAGAACACGATGGAGAAGACGATGGAACAGACGAAGACCGTCTCGTGGGCAGACGGGACCGCGCCGGTCGACGAGGTCGCGGTGTTCGAGGTCTACATCAAGACGACCCCCGAACGGCTGTGGGAGGCGATCACCGACCCGCAGCTGCGCAGCAGGTACAGCTTCGGCGTCGGCGTCAGCTCCGACTGGACGCCGGGCTCGAGCTACCGCGCCGGAGGCTCCGGCGGGCCGGAGATCTCGGCCGGCGAGAATATCGAGGTCGATCCGCCCCGCCTGCTCGTGCAGAGCTTCAACGCGCTCTGGAGCGATGAGGTGAAGGCAGAGGGCCCGACCCGCGTGACGTGGGAGATCGAACCCGTCGGCACCTCCTGCCGGCTGACGGTCGTCCACTCGGGCCTGCGCCCGGGCGCCAACGCGGAGCTCTACGGCGGCTGGCCGATGATCCTCTCCGGCCTCAAGACCCTGCTCGAGACGGGCGAGCAGCTCGACACCCCCGGATCGCTCATGTACGCCGACGACGGCGCCGATTGATCCCTTTGCTTGGCCCTCGTCGGGGGCATCCGCGGCTATCACGGCCCTGGCGTGACAACGTGCGCACATGCCAACGTGCGATCGTGCAGCACGATGTCACGCAGCAGGTCTGACACTCGGCGCGGGACGATCGAGAGGAGCGCTCGAGCGATGAACGGAGTCGATCCACGAGTTGACGCGTACATCGACCCGCTGCCGGAGTGGCAGCGGGTCATCTGCCTCGAGGTGCGGGAGATCGTGCACGAGGCCGATCCCGAACTGGTCGAGACGATCAAGCGGCGCGTGCAGCCCTACTTCGTGTTGCAGGGCAATGTCGCCGCGCTGCTCGCGGCGAAGGACCACGTGAACGTGTTCCTGTACGACCCGATGGTGTCGGACCCCGACGGCATCATCACCCACGGTCACGGCAACTCCACCGGACGCCAGATCAGCATCCGCCAAGGCGAGCCGATCAACCGGCCGGCGCTGCTGGCGATCTTCCGCGAGATCATCGCCCACAACCGCGCCGGCGGCTGGCGCAAGCTCAAAGCCGACTAGTCCGCTGGTGGGCGTATTGGCCACTCAGTGGCCGAATTGGATCGCAGGTGGGACAAGCGGCCAAGAAGACAGCCGTGCGTGGCCGTTCGTGGTCCGCGCGTGGGCGCATCGGCCAATCAGTGGCGGATTGTCCCACCGCACGACTAGTCTTCACTGCATGGCCGGATCACTGCTGGGCGACGCCTTCGCTCACCACACCTGGGCGACCCTGCAAATCATGGACGCCTGTGACGCGCTGACCCCAGAGCAGCTGGGGGCCGATGCACCCGGCACGTTCGGCACGATCCTCGAGACGATGCGTCACCTCGTCGGTGCCGACAGCTGGTACCTGCACCGGCTGAGCGGTGGGGACCACGCGCCGATCGAGGAGGATGAGATGAACCTGGCGGATCTGCGCGCGGCGATGGAGCGCCACGCCGCCGCCTGGCCCGAGGTCCTGGCCGCAGATCCGGACCCGGAAGAGTTCATCGAGGTCAGCCAGGACGACGGCTCCGTCTATCGGGCCACGAAGGGCATCCGACTCGCCCAGGTGCTCCACCACGGGACGGACCATCGAAGCCAGATCTGCACGGCGCTCACGTCGCTCGGCGTCGAGCCGCCCGAGATCGGCGTGTGGGAGTACGGCGACGCCGCCGGCCGCGCCGCCATGGTCCCTGCCGACCTGTGACGGCGAGCTTCCGGCAGGCTGCGGGCGAGGGTCCGCTGCTCCTTGCCGACATCAGCGGCTACACCGCGTTCCTCCAGGCCGTCGCGGCGGCGCATCAGGACGACGCGTTCGCGGACGGGGCCGTGCCCGAGGCGTATCGGATGATGTCGAGCCTGCTGGACGGGATCGTGACGTCGCTCGTGCCGCCGTTCACCCTGTCGAAGCTGGAGGGCGATGCGGTCTTCGCGTTCGCTCGTATGGGCTCGGATGTGCCGCGCGGTGCCGCAGCACTCGATGGCATTCGACGGTGCTACGCGGACTTCAGGGCACGTCTGGCGCAGGTCGGCGAGGTCTGGACCTGCAGCTGTGACGCCTGCAGCCGTGCGAACACGCTCGACCTGAAGTTCGTCCTGCATGCCGGCCGATTCGTCGAGCAGGAGATCGCCGGAAGCCGCGAGCTGAGCGGGCCGGACGTGGTCATGGCGCATCGGCTGCTCAAGAACCAGGGCGCCGAGGTGGTCGGCCACGGCGCGTACGCGCTCGTCAGCGGCGCCGCGGTGTCGCAGCTCGACGTGCCGATTGATGCGGCCGTGCCGGTCACCGAGACGTACGAGCACTACCAGCCGATCGAGGTCTTCGTCTTCGACCTGCGGTGACCGCCTCAGTCCGGTGTGACCGCGCTGTCCGGCGCGGGGAACAGGACGCCCGGCGACGGCCTTGAATCGGCCTGGCGAGTCGTAGGATGGCCATCCATCGGCGCCGTGTCGTGCGCCGGGGCAGCCACGGAGGTCGGATCCATGTCATTCGAGCGCATGCCAGGACCGATGGGTGCCGAGCCGGCACCTCCTGCCATCGGCGATACAAGCGGAGGCTCGCCGGTCGCGTTGCGCCTGCAGGTGCTGGCCACCGAGCATTGGGGCCTGCTGGCCACCCGGTCGCTGGCATGGAACGAGTCGTTCACGCGGGCAGGCATGTTCCTGTCGACGCTCTCGGGCGCGATCGTGGCGCTGGCGCTCGTCGCGCAGGCGACCGAGTTCGGCGACGAGTTCGCGCTCTTCGCGCTGGTCATCCTGCCGGTCGTGCTGTTCATCGGCGTGACGACCTTCATCCGCATGGGGACATCCAACTACTACGACGCGCTGTGTGTGGTCGGCATGAACCGTATTCGCCACGCGTACATGCAGATCACGCCCGAGGTCGAGCCGTACCTCGTGATGGGCACATACGATGACGACAAGAGCGTCAACCTCTCGATGGGCACCCTGCCGGGGACGAACTTCGTGGTGGACGTCATCGTCTCGACGCCGTTCGTGCTGTGCACGATCAACTCGGTGATCGGCGGCGTCATCGCCACGCTCCTGGCGCAGCAGCTCGGGGTCGACACCCCACTGGCGATCGGGCTGGCGGTCGTGGGGGTGCTGCTGGTGTTCGGTCTCCAGGTGTTCACCGCGACGCGTGGCATCGCGACGGCAGCCGCCCAGTACAAGCCGAAGTTCCCGGCGCCGGAGGCGGCCGACCCGGGCGAGCCGGCCTGACCGAGGTTGCGCCGTTCGGGGCGACGAATCCTGTCGGTCTTGCACGAGCAGAACGCTATGCAGGGATGTCGGCCCTGGTTCCTCGCGATCTTGCACCGCGAGAACGTTGACGACGGTTCTCCGAAGTGCCTGAGCGTGCGGAGGACGCCGGCCTTCCGTGGAACCCACGCTAACGGTCTGGGCGTGAGAATCCGATAGGAATTCGGCCGCTGTCCCTGCTCAGCGTTCGGCGACGAGCTCCAGGATCTCCTCGCCGTAGGTCGCAACCTTGCGTTGACCGATGCCGGGCACGCCGAGCAGCGCAACCTCGTCTGACGGTCGCTGGGCCGCGATGGCGGCGAGGGTCTTGTTGTCGGCAACCACGTAGGCGGGAACGCCGTCGGTCCGAGCCCGCTCGCGACGCCAGGCGGTGAGCCGCTCGAGGAGGGCCTCGTCGGCGTCCGAGTCGAGGGCCAGACGCAGGTCGCGCACGGAGACGATGCCCATGACGCCGTCGTCGAAGTCGACGCGCACGCTGTCGCCGGACGGGCCACCCACCACGCCGGGGCCGCGTCGGGCGTGGTGGACGCGCTGCCCGACGTCGAAGACCGGCAAGGGAGCAGCGGGATCGACGGCGATGGACGCGCGAGGCCGCGCCACCGCTCCCGGCCGCAGCTCCGCGATGAACCGCGAGGGTCGCGCGCGCGCCGTTGTCCCCTTCACCCCGACCCGGTTGTGCGCCCAGGACAGACACAGGTGCCGGCGTGCCCGGGTGATGCCGACGTACAGGAGCCGGCGCTCCTCGGCCAGCGCCGCGAAGTCGGAGGCCGCCTGGCGAATCGGGAGCGTGCCCTCCTCGAGCTGCGGCAGGAAGACGGCGTCCCACTCGAGGCCCTTGGCGCGGTGCAGGGTCGAGAGGGTGATGCCCTCGCCGGCGGCATCGGCCTCCCCCGCATCGCGCCGAGCCAGCTCGGCCAGGAAATCGGCCACGGTGGCGTCCTCGCGCTCCACCTCCAGCCGCCGCGCGATGGCCAGCAGGGTGCTCAGTGCCGCGTGCCGGTCGCGCGCCTCCGCGCCCGGGCCGACCGCCGCGGTCTCATCGAAGCCGAGCTCGGTCCGCCACCGGTTGATGACGATGCGCGACAGGCGCCCGGTCGCGTCGGTCTTGGTGAGCGCCTGGCGGGCGGCGCGCACGTCGGGCCGGGCGAAGAAGCGGAGGCCGCGCACGGTGAACGGGATGCCGGCGCCGGTGAGCGCGGCCTCGAAGGCAACCAGCTGCGCGTTGGTGCGCACCAGGATTGCGATCTCGGTGGCCACGACGCCATCGGCCAGGAGCGCGCGGATCGACGCAACCACGGTTGCCAGTTCCCGGTCGCCATCGGCGTGGGGAAGCAGCTCCGGCTTCGGCCCATCGGTCTCGCTGGAGCGAAGCTCGCGACCCGGGATGAGCCGGTTGGCGAGCTCGAGCAACTGCGGCGTGCTGCGGTAGTTCTGGCTCAGGCGAACGACGCGGGCATCGGCGTATCGGTCCGCGAAGGTGGTCAGGTAGTCGCTGCTGGCGCCGGTGAAGCTGTAGATCGTCTGGTCCGGGTCGCCCACGACGCACAGGTCGCGCCGATCGCCCAGCCACAGTCGTAGCAGGTCCTCCTGGAGCCGGTTCGTGTCCTGGTACTCGTCCACGCTGAACCAGCTGTAACGCCGCCTGGCCAGGCCGATGGCTCCTTCGTCGCTCTCGTACAGCTCGACCGCGAAGGTCAGCATGTCCTCGAAATCGATCCGATTGGCGCGCGCCTTTGCCTGCTCGTAGGTGCGCCAGAGCTTGGTGAAGACGTCGGCGGGGACCGGCGGCTCACGCTCGGGAACGTATGTTTCCGGGCGCATGCGGCGCACCTTGGCCCACTCGATCTCATCGGCCAGGTCCTTGGCCGGCGTGAACTTGTAGCCGCCCGGTAGTTGGCGGGTGAGAGGACCGATGAACCGCATCTTCGAGTCGAGCACCTCGGGCAGCGGTCGGCCGTGGACCTCTGGCCAGAAGTGCGCGAGCTGCCGGCGCGCCGCGGCATGGAAGGTCGAGGCCTGCACCTGCGAGAGCCCGAGCGCCCTGAGCCGATGGCCCATCTCGGCCGCCGCCTTCTCGGTGAAGGTCACGATCAGCGCCTGTTTGGGGTCGATGGCCTTCGTGGCGGTGGCGTAAGCGACGCGGTGGCTGATGACCCTGGTCTTTCCCGTGCCGGCGCCGGCCAGGATCACGACCGGGCCGGTGGTGGTCTGCGCGGCCTCGCGCTGTTCGGCGTTCAGGGTGGCCAGGATGGCCTCGGGGTCCATCGGTCGATGGTAGTGGCTCAGTGCTTACCTCCGGGTTTGCGGGTTGCCGTCAGGGATTCTGTCTGTAACGGTTGCAGTTACAAATGGGCCTACGGCGTGGTATGGGATGGGATGGTCACGTACCGCGGCGTAAGGGCGATGACGGGCTATTCCCCCAGTGGGCGTATCGGCCACTGATTCGCGGATTGACCCGCGGGGTGGGATGGGCGGCCAAGGTGAGCGCCCTGGTTGGCTGTTCTACCCGTGCGAGGACTGATTCGGCCACTTCTTGGCCGATACGCCCACAAGGTGGATACGCGCCGGCGACGGGCGGCACCAGCGGATCGGCGATGCTCTCGCCCGGGCCGCCCACGGCCACGCCGCCCCACCGCGCTCTACGATTCCGGTATGAATGACCTTGCCGACCTATCCGAGATTAAGCCCATCCAGGTCTTCGACGGGATCCGCGCGCGGAGGGTGGAAGGGGACCTGATCACGCTTGCCATCGTGGAGCTGGAACCCGATGCCGTCGTGCCCGAGCACCGCCACCCGCACGAGCAGAACGGGATGGTGATCACCGGCCAGATGACGTTCCGGGTCGGCGCCGAGGAGCGCGTCCTGGGACCCGGCGGCACGTGGCGCATCCGCGGCGACGTCCCGCACACGGCGACCGCCGGGCCGGATGGCGCGGTGGTGATCGACGTCTTCAGCCCGATCCGCACCGACTGGGAAGACCGCCCGGTCCTCGACCTGATGAGCCCGGTCTGGCCCCGCGGCTAGCCGCCCGGTCGGAGCATGAGCCATCCGTGCACGTCGGTGCCGGGTAGATCCATCTCCTCCACCACGTCGAAGCCGAGGCGCTCGTAGAGGAGCACGTTTCGGGCGGCGGCGGTCTCGAGGTAGGCCGGCGTGCCACCGCTGTCGCATAAGGTCAGGACGGGCTGCATCATGGCGGTGCCGGTGCCGGTTCCCTGCCGATCGGGCTCGACGCCGAGCGCGGAGAGGTAGAAGTGTGGCTGCGGGACGTGGTGGTGGCGTCGTTTCTCGAGGTCCGCGATCGTGTCGCCCACGATTCGGAGCCGCCGCCAACCGGCGAGCCGCGCGAGGGCCGGCATCTGGCGCAGGCTGTCGAGCAGCGACGGGCCGCGATACCCCGGCGGCAGCCACAGCGCCACCCCGGCGCGGTCATCGGTCGTGTACGTATGTTCCAGGTGCGCCGATCCGAATCGAAGGATGCCGTTCCAGCCGTCGCGCATCCGCTGTGTGCGTTCGGGGGCGCCTCCGGCGAGGTACGAGTAGAACGGATCGTGGGCGAAGGCGCGAGCCAGGACGCCGGCCAGCTCGGGGACATCGTCGAGGGTGGCCAGCCGCACGAGGATCGGCTCAGATCCCATGACGCGATTGTGCCGCGCGGTCGACCCAGTTGGCTACGGCCTTGTCAACGCTCCGGCGTGCACTCGTACGGTCGTGCTCTCGTGCTGCACAGCTGCACACCGAATCCCTGATACCGCGCGCGCCACGTCGCTCCTTCCGCAGTACCCTTGACCGCATGTCGCTGTATCGCCTGGAAGGGGAGCGCGCGCCGCTCGAGTCGCCGGTGCTCATCGCCGCCTTCGAGGGCTGGGTCGACGCCGGCGGCGCCGGGACCGCAGCCGCGGCACAGCTGGCCGAGGGCGGCACCCTGGTTGCGACCTTCGACCCCGACGCGATCTACGACTACCGCGCCCGAAGGCCCATCCTCGACATCGTCGACGGTAAGCCGATGAGCCTCGCCTGGGCGGACCTCCGCCTGACCGCCACCCAGCACGGCGGCCGAGACATGCTGATCCTGACCGGTCCCGAGCCCGACTACCGATGGCGCGAGCTCTCGTCCGATGTCGTCGAGCTGGCGAAGCGCCTGGGCGTCGTCGGATGGGTCAGCCTGGGAGCCATTCCGGCCGCGGTGCCGCACACGCGGCCGGTGCCGGTGCTTGCGACCGCATCGGCCTCCGGACTGCTGCCTGAGGGGATCCGGCAGGGACCGGACGGCGTGCTTCGCGTGCCATCGGCTGCGCTCTCTGTCCTCGAGCTGGCGGTGGGGGCGGCCGGCATCCCGGCGGTCGGCTTCTTCGCGCAAGTCCCGCATTACGTGAACACGTCGTACCCGACCGCGTCGCTTGCCCTGCTCACCGCCCTCGGCCGGCACCTTGGCGTCGAGCTGCCGGTCGGCGCGCTTGCGACTCGCGCGCTCGAGCGTCGGAACATGTTGGATGCCGCGGCCGCATCGGACGACGAGACGCGGGCACACGTCGAACGGCTCGAGGCATTGGCCGACGAGTCAGGCCAGCCGGCCGGGGACGAGCTGATCGCCGACATCGAGCGCTTCCTGCGCGAGGGCGGCGGCGACGAGGAGCCCGATGGAGGCTCGCGCCTCCACTGACGCAACGGTGCGCGGAGAATCGCGCGCGAGCCATCGCCGACGACCCATAATTCGCTGACATGAGCTCGTACCGAGCAGCGCGGACAACGCCCCGACAGGGCCGACCTGTGCTCGCCATCGGTCTCATCGCTCTGTTGGCGATCGCGCTGGGGTTCATCCTCGGCAACGTGTTCCGCGGCGGCGACGACGGCGAGGCGGCCGGCGGATCGCCATCGGCAAGCGTATCCGCATCGGCTGCGGCATCCGTATCTGCGTCGGTTGCGCCGTCGGCCGCGGCCCCCGCTTCGGCGTCTGGAGCTCCGGCGTCTTCAGCCCCGCCTCCGGTGGTCGCGGCCCCCGAGGGGTTGACTCCGCCGGGCAGCATCGTCCGCGTGGTCACTGATGGGCTGCGCATGCGCGAGGAGCCATCCACCGAATCCGCCCTGGTCGACGACCTACCGGTCGACCAGCTCTTGCTGGTCGGCTTTGCACAGCAGCGCTCCGATTGGGGACCGGTAGGCGCCGGTGGTTTCGCGTGGTATCCCGTCATCCAGCTCGACGCGGCTGAATTGCCGCCGCTCGGAGAGCGCATCACCACGAGCAGCATGGGCTGGGTCGCGGCCGGCGATGCGACGGAGGCCTACATTCAGCTCGTCGAGCCCCGCTGCCCGGCGCGGCCAGTCGATCTCGCCACCGTCGAGAGGATGCAACCGTGGGAGCAGCTTGCCTGCTTCGGCAGCGAACAGATCACGCTCGAGGGGACGTACGGCTGCGGCGCCTGCGGTGGCCTGTTTCCGGGCGCCTTCGAGCCGCTCTGGTTGGCCCACCCCATGAACTTCTACTTGCTCTCGACCGATACGACCACGCAGCTCGGGCCGTTCAATCTGCGCTTCCCGCCGGGCGGGCCCGCGTATCCGCCGGAAGGGCAGATCATTCGGGTGGTGGGCCACTTCGATGACCCCGCAGCGCTGGGCTGCGTGGTGTCTCCAGGCGACCCGCCCGTGCCGATCGACGCTCGAGTCGCGGAGCTCTATTGCCGCGAGCAGTTCGTGGTGGAGACCATCGAGATCATCGGCCCGGACCCCGAGTGGCCCTTTGGCTGAATCACGACCACGGAGGAGGCGTTGATGGTGCGCGGGGCGCGATACGCATACTTCGCCCTTGCCTGGGGGTTCCTGGCGGGCGTGGTGGTCCAGGTCTTCTTCATCGGTCTTGCGCTGTTCGCCGGTTCGAACAACCTGGCGCTGCACGTCAATCTCGGCTGGATCCTGCACCTCGTGCCGATCCTGATCCTCGTCGCCGCTGCACTGGCGCGGGCAGGGCGGCAGCAGATCCTGCTCGCGGCGGCGCTTGCCGTGATCGTGTTCATCGTGCCGATCCTGGTGTCGCTGCGCGAGAGCGCGCCCGTCGTCGCGGCGCTGCACCCCGTTGGTGCGATGCTCGCATTCTGGGTCGCGGTGTTCGTCGCGCGAGGCGCCTCGCAGCTGATGCGGAGCTCTGATCCGGATGCCGTGTCCGCCTCGACCTGACGTCCC
>CAYYDA010000040.1:9628-11360 GCA_964470495.1 uncultured Steroidobacteraceae bacterium
GGAAGTCTGTACTTGCCGCGAACACGTGCCGGCAGTACGCTGCGCGCATCGTGACCCACGGACGCCGCACCAGCACCACCTGCACCTGTAGCTGTCGCTAGGCGGGAGGAGCTCCGCTCCCCGCTTGGTCGGCCTGTTGTCACGGTTCGCCGCCTCCAGTAGGCCCCTCCTTCCCGCCACCCCTGATCCAGAGCCTCCTTCAACCTGCCTGCCCAGCTCGGAGCCCGATCGAATGTCAGCCCAGCCCAGAACCGCACATCCCTACCGCGACATCGACGTCATCGATGCCCGCGCTCCTCGCTTCAACCAGGCCACCGTCGGCCTCGTCTCCCTGGTTGCCGTCGTGACGGGGTGGTGGCCCCTGCTCGGCGTCCTGGCGCTGCAGCTGGGCATCGGCCTGCGGTTCGGCCGCCGCTACTGTCTGCCGTGCGTCGCCTACTTCGAGCTGGTCCAGCCGCGCTTCGGTGAGGGGCCGATCGAGGACTCGCGCCCGCCGAAGTTCGCAAACCAGATCGGCTTCGTGGTCCTGACGTCGGCCACGGTGGCGCATCTCCTGGGCTTCGCGGCCGTCGGGACCGGGCTCGGGGTGCTCGTGGCCGGGCTGGCGCTGCTGGCGGCGACGACGGGGCTGTGCGTGGGCTGCGAGATGTATCGCATCGGCGCGCGGCTGCGCGGCATTCGGCGCCAGGTCTTCGACCGCGTCGAGCTGGCCGACCTGGGTGCCAACCTGCCGGCGGGGGAGCTGATGGTGGCGTTCAGTCACCCGCTCTGCACCGACTGCCGTAGCGTGGAGGCGGAGCTGGCCGCCGGAGGACGTGCGTACGTCAGCGTCGACGTGCGGGATCGCCCCGACCTCGCCCGCAAGTACGGCGTCGCGCTGGTGCCGACCGTGGTCCGTGTGGCAGCCGACGGCCGAGTGCTCCAGCAGGTTGCCGGCTAACTACGCGGACGACATCCGGCGCCGATCAGGGCGTTCGCGCGGAACGATCGTACGGGCGTGCAGCGCCGATCGGCTCGGCGCGCGGGTCGGTCAGCGCTTCTTCTTGCCGCCTCCGGCGGCGACCGGAGCGGGGCGGTCGAGGATCTCGTCGATTGCGCGGCGAGCCTGGAACGCTGAGCGGTAGGTGGTACGCGACAGCGGCGCATCGGCGTCGGCGCGGATGTACCAGCTACGCTCGTTCTCAACGTAGGAGATCTCATAACCGCGATGCTCCTCGGAGGGCCGGGGAGCATTGTTGGCCAGCATGACCGTCGCCTCGCGGGCGGTCTTCGGGCGGCAGGTGGCGCAGCGGGATTCGAAAATACCGTGGGGGCATCGTCGGCATGCGGCGCAGTGCTGCTCCTCGAACCCGTGAATGCAACGATCGGTCATGGCCGCCTTTATGTGTGGGTCCCTAGCGTACACCCAATTGGTGTGGTACATTTCGTACACGTGTTCGATTGGCGCACCGGTCTGCGCCGCGGATTCAACCCCGCCCCGACCTCGATTTACCTCTCGCCCTGACCGGGCCCCGCGACCAATTGCGTTGCGGGAGGGCCTAATCAGGAGCTTTCTCCCTTGACCTTTTCTGCCCGTTTTTCGGATCTGGGGCTCACGCCCGACCTGCTCCGCGCTGTCGCGCGCCAGGGATACACCGAACCAACCCCCGTCCAGCGCGAGGCGATTCCGCTCGTGCTCGCAGGACGCGACCTGCTGGCCGGCGCCCAGACCGGCACCGGCAAGACGGCCGCC
>CAYYDA010000041.1:0-11170 GCA_964470495.1 uncultured Steroidobacteraceae bacterium
ACGACGTTATCTACGAGGAGTTCAAGGGCACCGGCAACATGGAGCTGGCCCTGGACCGCAAGCTGAGTGAGAAACGGATCTTCCCGGCCATCGACGTCCTGCGCTCCGGCACCCGTCGCGAGGAGCTGCTCCTCGACGAGAACGAGCTCCGGATGGTGTGGACGATGCGTCGCATGCTCTCCGCGGTCGGCCCGAACGAGGGCATCGAGCTGCTCATGCAGCGGCTCGGCAAGACGAAGAACAACGCAGAGTTCCTCGTCTCGCTCTCAAAGAGCGTCGAGGCCTCAGAGCGCAGCTAAGCCCGATCCGGTCGTTGGCCGCGTGACCCGGCTCTTCCTCGTCATCCTGGCGCTCGCGCTCGCCGCCTGCGGCACGGATGCCAGCAGCCGCGCGCCGACGACGGCACCCTCGGCCCCGTCGGACTCGGCCGAGGCAACCCCGTCCGCCAGCCCTTCCGGCTCGAGCGAGCCGGCGCCTGGCTCGGCGAGCGTGGTCTATCCCCCGAACCCGGGCGCGGTCGTCGTGGCGATCGACGCCGGACACGGCGGCTGCCTCGACTGGGGCGTGCCGGACCCGTCCGAGCGCGGCCAGGCCTTCGCCGAGGAGACGATGACGCTCGCGATGGCCGAGCGCCTCCGTGACCTGCTCGTCGCCGACGGGATCGGCGTGGTGATGATCCGCGATGAGGACGAGGCGCTCGCAGGCGACTTTGCCCCCGACTTTGGCTGCGACGGTCCGCCCTTTCGCGACGTCGATGGCGACGGGAACGCCGGGTTCGAGGAGACCGGCCGGTTCCGCACGCGCGACGAGCTCCAGGCGCGGATCGACCTCGCCAATGTCGCCGGAGCCGATGCCTTTGTGAGCATCCACGTCAACTCGCCGACCGAAGACGGGCAGGTTATCGAGATCGCCTTCGGGGAGACGTTCTACGACGACGAGACGCCGTGGGGAGCCCAGTCCACTGCCGCCCTTGCCGACGCGATTCAGCGCGGGACCGTGGCCGCAATTGACCCCCTCACGACCTACCCGCGGCAGGACCGCGGCATCGAGGCGGTCGCCTACTACGCAATCAGCCGAGCCTGGGAAGACGGGGACACGTGCGAGCGAGACGGCGACACGCACTGCAAGCCGCAACGCGGCCTGCTGATGCCAGCCGTCCTGGCCGAGGTCGGATCGATCACGCTGCGCGCCGAGCACGACCTCCTGGTCGCCGATGAGGGCCAGGATGCCGTCGCGGCTGGCATGTTCGAGGGCCTGGCGGAATTCTTCGCGGGGCGTGAGCTTGCGGGTCGCATCGGCCTCGCCGATGCACCCGTCGGCGAGGCACCGGAGCCGGTCGCAGGCGACGGGCCGCCCTACTGGCCACCGGTCGCGCCGGACGGCCCGATTCGGCTGCACCTGACGAACACGGGAATGAGCGCCTGGCCGGCCGGCATGGAGCTCGTTGCCGGGTGGGGCGCATCGGACCAGCCGTACCTCGCGCGCGCGCCGGAGGACCTCCAGGCGATCCCCGTGGAGGTGTCGGCGCTCGAGCCCGGAGCATCGGTCGAGGTGTCCGTCGAGCTGCCCCTGCCGCCCGCGGGCCGGGCGTTGGCATGGATCTCGCTAAGTGAAGGGAACGCGACCTTTGCCGATCGCGGGTCACCGGCGCTTCAGATCTCCACCCAAGCGCCCTGAACCGGTACGGACCCCACCGTTCCGCACGACCCGTTCGTACCGGCATATGCCCGCTTGATGAAGTTGTTGACCCAACTTCACCGGTGTTGCTACCATGGCAACGCGCGAGACCGGCCATCGGCGAGGAGAGGCGACTCGGAACAGACCGATTCGGCGGCTCGGGCGACAGTGTCGACATTGACCCATCCGTAAGCGGAGTTGGACTCACTATTGCCTGATTTGCGACGGCTTTACCGCCGCTTCACCGATAGCCCTCTGCCGACCCGGGTCGTTGCCCACCTCACCGTCGTCAGCCTCGTCGCAGTCGCTTCCGCCACCGGGATCACGCACGCCCAGGGCGGCGGAGACCCCGTCCCCGACGCGCAGGCCGAATCAGGCTTCCCCTCCTTCGTCTCGACCGTCCGCGCCGGATCCGCTCCGGGCCCCGCCGCCACCGCCGCGGTCTACAGCCTGAACGCGCTCCCTGCCGACATCGCCCAGGGACTCGATCGCGGGACGGCGGCACTGGTCCCGGCCGCCGCCGGCGCGCCCCTCCCGACGCCTGCGGCCATCGACCTCAACGCCACCCCGCTGGCCGCTCCGAGCGGCGTCGGCCAGACGGCGACCGTCTTCGCACCGACGTCGCGCGGCGTCGTCGCCGCACCGGCCACCGGCCGCCTCTTCTGGCCCGTCCCGGGTGGATCGATCAGCCAGTACTTCCACGCCGGCCACCTTGCCCTCGACATCGCCGCTCCATGGGGATCGCAGATCATCGCGGCGCAATCGGGCGTCGTGACCTCGTCCGGCTGGCGCAACAACGGCGGCGGCTACGTGATCAGCATCGACCATGGCAACGGGATGCAGACCGTCTACAACCACCTTGGCGAGCTGTGGGTCAGCTCGGGCGCGTACGTCGCCGCAGGCCAGGGGATCGGCGCCATCGGCTGCACCGGCATCTGCACCGGCCCGCATGTTCACTTCGAAGTGATCTCGAACGGCATCATCGACAATCCGCAGCGCTACTTCTAGCTCGCTGCTCGGACTGATCCGGCCCGCCGGCGCTCGTCGCCGGCGTTGCTATGCTCCGCTCCGTGTTCGCTGATCGTGCTCGGGTCCTCGTCTCCGGCGGTGCTGGCGGGGATGGCGCCTCCTCATTCCGGCGCGAGGCCCACGTCCCGCGCGGCGGTCCCGATGGCGGCGACGGCGGCCGCGGCGGCAGCGTGATCCTGCTCGTCGAGCCCGGGATGACGACGCTCGGCGACTTCAAGCGCAAGGTCCACTTCCGCGCGGCGGCCGGGGGTCAGGGCCGGGGACGGAAGGCGCACGGCAAGAATGCGGCGGACATCGTCATCCGCGTTCCCCCCGGCACGGTCGTGCGCACGCATCCCGACGGCGAGTGGATCGGCGAGCTGATGGAGGCCGAGACGCGCCTGGTCGTGGCCAAGGGCGGCCGAGGCGGCCGGGGCAACATCCACTTCGCCTCGGCGACCCATCGCGCGCCAACGCACGCGGAGAAGGGCACGCCGGGGGAGGAGAGCTGGATCGAGCTCGAGCTCAAGCTCATCGCCGACATCGGCCTGGTCGGTGCGCCGAACGCCGGCAAGTCGACCCTGCTGGCGGCGCTGACGGAGGCACGGCCCGAGGTCGGCGCGTACCCGTTCACCACCATCACGCCGAACCTTGGCGTGATGGCGTTCGACGAGGATCACTCCGCAGTCATCGCCGACGTACCGGGATTGATCGAGGGCGCGCACGAGGGGAAGGGGCTCGGACATCATTTCCTGCGTCACGTCGAGCGCACGCGGGTGATCGTTGGCGTCGTCGACGGCGCCGCCCGCGAGCCGGTCGAAGAGTGGCGCGCCGTGATCGATGAGCTCCGGCTCCACGATCGGACGCTGGTGGAACGTCCGATGCCGCTCGTCGTCACCAAGCTCGATCTTCCCGAGGTGGGGGAGCGCTGGTCCGAGCTGCGCGAGGCGCTGCGGGCCGATGGCGCCGAGCCGATCGCCGTCAGTGCTCACGACGGGACCGGGCTGGAGGTCCTGCGGCTCGCCCTCGCTGCAGCGCTTGCCGAGGCGGCGATCGCCGAGGCGGCTCGCGCGCCGGACGAGGAGATGCGCGTCCACCGCTTCGATCCCCTGGCCGAGGGATGGGACGTGGTGGCCGAGGGTGACGACCTGCGAGTGCGGGGCCGCCGGATTGAGACCACCGCCTCGCGCACCGACTTCGAGAACCCCGAGTCGCGGGACCGATTCTGGCGCCTGCTCGAGCGCCTCGGCATCGACGTGGAGCTGCGACGGATGGGCGCCGGGGAGGGGATGACCGTGCACATCGGCCCGGCCGAGCTCGAGTGGGGAGACGAGGATTGAGCACCGCGCTCCTCGCGGCTCCGAAGACGACGGCGGCAACTCAGCGAACCCGGGGGCGGACGCACCGCCTCGGGATCCTGGGTGGGACATTCGACCCGCCGCACGTCGGCCACCTGTGGCTGGCCGCGCTTGCCGCCGATGCCCTGAACCTCGACCGGGTGCTCTTCATGCCCGCGGCCAGGCCCCCCCACAAGGGTGGTCGCCTCATCACGCGCTCGACCGATCGGCTCCTGATGACGCGCCTGGCCATTCAGGCCGATCCGGCATTCGACCTGTCCCCGATCGAGCTGGAGCGCACCGGCCCGTCGTACACCATCGACAGCGTGATCGAGCTCAAGCGAAGCTACGCCGACGCCGAGCTGTTTCTGGTGATGGCGGCCGACTCCCTTGCGCAGATCGACACGTGGCGTGATCCCGATCGGCTCCTGGCCGAGGTCGAGTGGATCGTCGGGCCCAGGCCCGGCACCCCGCTGCCGGATCGATCAGGCCTGGCCGATCGGTTCGGGGACGGTGCCTCGCGGATCCACCTGTTGACGGGACCGTCGCTCGACGTGAGCAGCTCCGAGGTCCGGCGACGGGTGGCGGCCGGGCACACCATCCGGTACCTTGTGCCGCGAAACGTGGAGGAGCTGATCATCGATCGCGGACTGTACCGCCGTGGCTGACCCGGCGGCCGAAGAGAACGTGCTGGAGGAGCGGGTCGACATCCCGGCCGATGCCGCCGATCTGGCGCACCGGATCGTGGAGATCGCCTCCGACAAGAAGGGCAATGACATCGTCATGCTCCGCACCGCCGAGCTGACCTCGATGGCCGACTTCTTCGTCATCATGTCGGGTCGCAGCGATCGCCAGGTGTCCGCGCTCTCGGGCGCCATCGTCGACGAGCTGCGCGAGGAAGGCGTTCGCCCGCTGGGCGTCGAGGGCCGCGAGTCGTCGCGCTGGGTGCTCCTGGACTTCGGGGCCGTGATCGTCCACGTCTTCGCAACCGAGGAGCGCGAGTACTACGGCCTCGAGCGCCTGTGGGGCAAGGCCGCCCAGGTCGTTCGCATCGTGTGACGCGTGGCGCGCTGCGCCGCGATCGCCCGCGCGATCGAATCAGCCCCTGGTGTGGACTCGGTGAACGGACGCATACGCGCCAGAAGTACCGGGTCCGTCCGCGAGGGGTGGCCCATCGGTCCCATTGAGAGGACCTCGCCCGCTTCGCATGCTCCGCACATGCCCGGCCGCCCACGTCACTCACAAACGATCGAGACCTGCCGCTTCTGCAGCGGCGCTCTCCTGGCGTCCGTGTTCGACACGGTCTTCCGCGACCCCGGGGCAGACGAGCGACTCTTCTTCGCCATCCCCGGCGCGCTGTGCGTGCCCTGCCGGCAGCTCTACGTCGACCAGCAGCTGATCGGGATACTGGGCCTCGATGGGGCGCGCTGCACCTTCGCCATCGAGTCCGACCGCGTGCTCTCCACCGGTCACGCCGGGCAGGCCCCCGCCGCCTAGGCCCGCTACGCGCGCCGCGCGAGCAGGTGCTCACCGAGCCAGGCCACGAGCGCCGGCTCTTCGTCCATCACGTTCGTCTTGATCGCCAGGTCCGCCTCGAACAGGCCGATGAGCATCGCGTCCAGCTCCTCGCCCCGATAGCGCCGCGCCGCCTCCACGATCCGCTCCGCCACCCGTGCGTTCCCGCGCGCGACCCGCCGCGCGATCTCGGTCGGTGGGGCCTTCGCCGCCACAAGCTCCCGCGCCACGATCAGGTCGCTGACCCGCCCGGCGAGCGACGCCAGGATCCGCAGCCCGGGCTGCCCCTCCGCCAGGGCGCGCCGCAGTGCCTCCGCGGCAGCTGCCGGCTCTCGCCGGTCGATCGCATTGGTGATGGCGAAGACCGAGGCCGGCCGCGTGTCGGCCGTGAGCGCCTCGACATCCTCGACGCTGATCGCTCGCTCGCCCGCGTACGTGGCCAGCTTGCGCAGCTCCGAGTCCGCGATGCGCGTCATCTCGCCGCGCTCGACATCGGTCTCCCAGATCTGGCCGCCGATGCGCTCCGCCAGCACGTGAGCCGCCCGTACCTCGATCTTGACGCCGATGAGCGCCGCATGCGTCACGATCCAGCCCCGCAGCTCGCCGCGCCGGGGAGCGCCATGCTCCTCGACACGCCCGCCGCGCGCTTTGACCGCTTCGGCCAGACGCTTGAGCAGGGCCGGTGGCTTGGTGATGTCGCGCGACGGCCTCTCCTCGATCAGCGCCAGCGCCGAACCGTCCGGAAGATCGGTGACGAGGGCCAGCAGCCGATCGGCGGCCGACGTGGACCGGCCGGCCGCGCGGAGCGGCTGCCGCAGCACGGCGAGGTGGGAGCCGAACATGCTCATCGTGCCGGCCTCGAGCCGCGCGCGGTCGATCGCGCCCTCGTCGGGCGAACGCTCGGGCACGATGTCCGCGCGGTCGGTCGCATCGGTCTCGCGGGCGAACTCGCGGACGGCCGCGTCCAGGCCGAAGCCGTCGTCGCCGTGGACGAGCAGCAGCGACACGCTCATGCGCCGGTCTCCCAGGCCGCGCGCAGTCGCGCCACCAGGTCGTCGACGGACATGCCGATTCCTTCGGCTACCTGGGCATCGAGGGCATGGGCCGGCCGGCGCGCGGACTCGATGTCGGCGGCGTATTCGGGATGGCGCAGCTTCATGTCGTCCAGCCGCTCGTCGACGGTCATGAACTCCTGTGCCACGTGCCGGTCGGCGACGGCCACGATGACCGAGGGCCAGCCGATCGGGAACCGATCCTCGTCGAGCAGGCAGCTGACCGGGTGGGAGGCGACCGGCATCGCGAGCTCGGGGTAGCCCGCCTCCTCGAGGCGCCGTGCGCCGACGATGCCGTGTGCCCCGCCGGTGCGCCGGATCTCCACCTTGTCGATGTCGTGGAGCAATGCCGCGGCCTCGACCAGCGCGCCGTCGACCGGGATCCGGGCCTCGGCCACCAGCCCGGCGGCGGCCACTGCGACGCGTGCCACGCCCTCGCAGTGGACGACGATCCCGTCGGGCAGGCCCGCTTCCTCCAGCAGGCGTCGCGCGGTGGATCGGTCAGGGACGGCCATGGTTCGATGCTACCCGCGGTCCCCGCACCATGCACCGCGCGAGGCGCGCTGGTGCCGGCATCGGTCAGGACCTGGTACATCATCCCGTCGCTCACGACTTGGACGTCGCCGTCGAGATCGGTTCGGAACACCGCGATCTCGGGCCGGGCGCCGAGCGTCGCCAGCGTCTCGGGTGCAGGGTGGCCGTACTCGTTGCCGTCGCCCGAGGAGATGACCGCCGCCGTGGGGCGAATGGCGTCGAGCAGGCCGGGCGTCGTGGACGATGTCGAGCCGTGGTGACCCACCTTCAGCACGTCAACGGGCGGCAGGGTGCCGTGGCCGATGAGGGCTGCCTCGACAGGCGCCTCGGCATCGCCGGTCAGGAGCGCGGTGAATCCGCCGTGCCTGAGCAGCATCACGACGGAGCCGTTGTTGATGTCGCCTTCGGGGAGCGGGGCTGCCGCATCGGCCTCGCTCGGGTACAGCACCTGGACGGTCGTGGTCGCATCGAGCGCGAACGACTGGCCGGTGCGAGCGAGTGCCGTGTCCACCGCCGGCTCGGAGGTTGCGTTTGCGAGGAGGTGGTGGTGCGCCGGGTTGTCGAAGGCGATCCCGGCATGTAGGAGGGCACCGACGTCGAATCGGTCGAGGACCTCGACGAGCCCGGCGACATGGTCCTGGTGTGGGTGGCTGAGCACCATGACGTCGATCCGGCGGGCGAAGAACGGCAGGTTGGCACCGAGCCGGCGCAGGGTGAGCTCGGGGTCCGGCCCTCCGTCGATGAGCATGGTGGCACCGGTCGGGCTCTCGACCAGGATCGCGTCGCCTTGCCCGATGTCCAGCACGGTCAGGTGCAGGCGGCCGTCGGGGCGTGAAGCGAACGTGAAGCCAATCAGGATCGCGAGGAGGCCCGTACCGATCAGGCGCGGTCGGAGGATCCTCGCGGCGAGCGACGGTGCGACCTGGCTCCCGACGGCCGGCGCGCCGGGCACGTCCGCGTCACCTGGGCGGAGCGCCCAGGTCGCCAGCCCGACAAGCGGCAGCCAGGCGATGGCGAACGGCGGCGGCACCGTCATGTCGACGGCCGCGTAGGGCAGTGATGCGACGCTGGTGCCCAGCGCCACGATGATGCGCAGCAGCAGCCAGGCGCAGCCCCCGGCGAACCAGGTCGCGGCATCGCCGACCAGGGGCAGGTGCACCCAGCCGTCCACGAGCCCGACGACGGAGGCAACGGCACTGAACAGCATGGCCACCGGCACGAACGGCACGACCAGCACGTTCGCGATCGGCGCCACCAGTGACAGGCGTTCGAAGTTGACGAGGATGACGGGCAGCGTCGTGATCTGGGCCGCCAGCGTCAGCGCCACGGGCTCACGGATCCAGGCCGGCCAGCCGGGCAGCCGCCGCTCGACGGATGCCCCGAACCAGATCAGCCCGGCGGTCGCCAGCAGGGACAGCTGGAAGCCGACGTCCCACAGCACCGACGGCGCGGCGAGCAGCATCACGAGCGCGGCCAGCTCGAGCGCCGACGCGGCGTGGGCTCGCGACCCGCCCAGCCGGGCCACGAGCATGCACCCGGCCATGAGCGCCGCACGCACGACCGATGGGCTGGCGCCGGTGAGCACGACGTAACCGGCGACGGTGAGTGCAGCCACGACGGCGCTGCTCCATCGCCCGCCCGGACGCCGCTCCAGCGGCCGCGCCATCGCCGCCACCAGTGCGGCCACGATCGCGATGTTCCAACCGGAGATGGCGACGACGTGGGTCAGCCCTGCCGTCGAGAAGGCGTCGTTGATCTCCGGCGCGATCGACGCGCGCACGCCGAGCAGGATTCCCGCACCGAGTGCCGCCTCCGGCTCGGGCACGATCCCGTTCAGGCCGCCCAGCAGCGCCCCGCGAAGGCCCGTGAGCGCGGCCGCCGGCCCGCTTCCCTCCGCGATCACCTCGGCCTCGCGCGCTCGACCGATGGCGCCCACGCCCTGGCGAGTCAGGTACTCGCTGTACGCGAAGCCATCGAAGTCCTCGGGCAGCTCGACCTCGGTCCGGACGCGCAGCCGATCACCGCTGTCGACCGCGATGCCCCGCGGCATCCACACCAGCATCCGATCCGCCAGCGGAACCGCCCTCCCGTCCACGCCGGCGACGAGGTCGCCGAGCACCAGCTGGATCCGATCCTCGCGCGGGCGGGGGTCATCGAGCACGGTGCCGGCGAGCTCGTGCTCATCACCGTCGACGAGGGCCGCGACCGATGGGCGGTCGGAAGGCCGCATCGGGTCCGCGTCCGCGTGACGCCACGTCCCGACCGCGGATGCCGCCAGCAGTACCGCCCCGATCGTGGCGACGCCGGCCGTTGCGCCGGGCGCAACGAGCGCCGCCAGCGCACCGAGTGCGATCGCCCCGCCGAGGAGGATCGTCAGCGGGGGAGCGACGCCGTGGTCCGCGGCCAGGACGCCGCAGGCGACTCCCAGCAGGGCGACGGGCAGGACGAATCGCCCGGCGCCCACCGTCAGCCGGCCGTCGCGACGCCCTGGATGTCCTCCAGCTGCCCGCGATTGATGACGCCGCGCTGCACCGCATCGTCGAGCGAGGCGAACGGCTGCTCCTGGCGCGCGGCCACGATCTTCTGGACGGTCACCGGACCGATGCCGGGCAGCGCCTCGAGCTCCTCCGGCGTGGCCGTGTTGAGGTTCACCAGTCCTCCATCGTCACCGCCCGAGACGGCCGCGGTCGACGCCGCCGGATCCCCGGCAACGACCGCCGGCGCATCGCCGATACGCGGCACGTGAATCTGCTCCCCATCGGCGAGGGCCTGTGCGAGGTTGATGGCCGACGCCGCCGCGACGAGATCGGCGTCGGTGGCATAGCCTCCCGCAGCCGCAATCGCGTCGGCTACCCGTGATCCGGCGGGCAGCTCACGGACCCCGGGCTCGGCGACTCCGCCCTGGACGTCGACGACGAGCGCGGTCGGCATCTGCGCCGATGCGGCCGGAGAGCTCGCCGGGGTCGCCAATGACAGCCCGTCACCGGCGGCGGCGAGCGGCTCAGCGGGCGCCCCGCCCTCGACCGGCGCGAGGAGGATCCACGCCGCGGCGAGCGCAAGGATGAGCGCACCGCCACCGGCGGCCACCATGATCCGATCCGATCGAGACACACCGAGCCTCCGTGCGGGAGGCAAGAGAAGTGGGGAGCAGACTGCGTCCGAGGTCCGGCGCCCGGGCACTCGACGCCGGGCCACGGAAGCAGGACCGCAGGCTACGTCGGCAGGCCTTACCGGCGGGTTACTGGGGCCTTATCGGCTCAGTCGCGAGGCGTCACCACGTTCACGAGGCGTCCGGGAATCTGGACGACGCGCAACGGCGACCGCCCCGCGAGGTAGCGCTGCACGTGGACCGATGCCAGGGCCATGCGCTCGATCTCCTCGGCGGAGGTGTCGGGCGTGACGACCAGTCGATCGCGCAGCTTGCCGTCCACCTGCACCGGCAGCTCGATCGTGTCGGACGCGGCCAGCTCCGGATCGGCCACCGGCCATGGCTGCTGATGGACCGAGTACGCGTGGCCGCGCCGCTGCCACAGCTCCTCGGCCACGTGCGGGGTCAGCGGTGCCAGCAGCAGGACGAGCGTGTCGACCGCATCGGCATACGCCTTGCCGCCGGCCAACCCGGCCTCGCGAGCGCGGATGATCGCGTTCGTCAGCTCCATCAGCTTGGCGATGGCCGTGTTGAAGTGGAAGTCCTCGTAGTCCTCGCTGACGTCTGCGATCGTTGTGTGCGTCACCCGTCGAATCGCACGCTCCAGCTCCTCCCCCTCGGCTGCACCGATCGACGCCACCGCGCCGTTCGACGGCAGCGCAGCGCCCCACACCCGGCCCAGCCAGCGGTAGATGCCCTCCATGCCCGACGGGTTCCACGGCCCGCCCTGGTCCCATGGACCGATGAACATCAGGAACGCGCGCACCGTGTCCGAGCCGTAGCGCGCGACCAGCTCGTCGGGCGCCTGGACGTTGCCGCGCGACTTGCTCATGCGGTTGTGATCGGCGCCCAGGATCTGGCCCTGGTTGCGCAGCTTCAGCGTCGGCTCGTCGAACGAG
>CAYYDA010000042.1:0-11113 GCA_964470495.1 uncultured Steroidobacteraceae bacterium
GACGCCGCCGAGGGCGCGAAGTCGGCCTTCGGCCGCGGCCTGCTGACCGTCATCGGCTGGGTCCTCGCCTTCGTGCCGCACCGGCGCCCGGAGTACCCGCGCAGCATCCCGCGCACGGCCGAGCGCGAGCAGGGACGGCGGCGCAGGGTCGGGCTGGCGGGCATGGTCATCGTGGCCGGTATCCTTGCCGTGGGATCGACGGTGGCAGGCTTGCCGGCCGCGCGCCCGACAGACGCCATCCCTCGCGCCGCCATCGCCCGGGAGTCGATCGCCGAGACGGTTGAGCTGCTGGCCGCCGTCGAGGACCGCGTCGGCGGAGCCGACCTCGTAGACCGGGACCCGGCGCTGGCCGTCGAGCTCCTCTCCGCGGCGCACGCGGCGGTCGAGCGGGCGTCCGCGGTCGGCGTCGCCGATGCGCAGCTCGAGCCCCTGCGCGGTCGGATCGATGGCCGCCTGGATGCCCTGTACCTGGTCGCGCGGGTCGATCCCGAGCCGGCGGTCGTGGACCTCGCGGCGTCGCTCGACGACGTCGACGCCACGGACATGGTGGCGGCGAGCGACGGCTCGCTGTGGGTCCTGGACTCGGGACGCGGGCGGGTCATCCGCGTCGACCCGGCCGACGGCTCCGCGACCGTCCTCTATCGCGCCGGGCAGGCGCTGGAGACCGGTGACACGCCGGGCGACCCGTGGCTCATCGCCACCGCCGCCACCGACGTCGTGGTCGTCGACCGGCAGCGAACGGCGTGGCGAATCGACCTCGCGGAGCGCATCCCGCGTCGCATGCCGCTCGCGGGGGCCGAACTGATCAGCTCCGGGACGGCCCTCATCGGCGCCATCCAGCACCGGCCGCCGCTCGAGATCTTCAACCTCTACCTCGTCGACGGCGGGACCGGCGACATCCGGCGCTGGAGCCCGCCGGCGGTGATCCCCGTCACGTACCCGGACCCGCCCGAGTCGTTCCTGACCGAGGCGCCGGACCTCGACCCCCGGGATGCGCGCGACCTGCGCGTCGACGTCAACGCCTGGCTCCTCCACGCCGACACCGTCACGCGCATCGACTTCGGTTCGCCGCGCGACCAGGCCGACTACTCGCTCGACCGGCCGCCGGACGCCGACTTGCGGCCGGACCTCGACTATCGGCTGCTCGACGGCGCGACGGTCGGGGACCGCGACTTCCTGTACGTCTACGACGCGGCCAACGACCGGATCATCGCCTTCCAGCGGGCCGACGGAGCCTACGTCCGGCAGTGGATGGCCGGCGCCGCGGCAGGGCTGGAGGACGTGCGCGGGCTCGCGGTCACATCGGTCGCGGACGGTCCGCCGGTGGCGTACCTGCTCACGGCGGCCGGTGTCCTCCGGCTCGTCCTCGAATAGCCGACGCTAGAATCGGTCCATGCCTGAGCAGCCCTTCGGCCGGGTCCGGCTCATCGAGATGGTGGTCGAGAGCGTGCGCGTGCACATGCTCTCGAGCCAGCATGTGGTCATCCTGAAGGAGTCCGAGCGGGACCGCTACCTGCCCATCTGGATCGGCTCGTCCGAGGCGAACGCGATCGCCATGCGCCTCCAGGGGCTGTCGGCCGAGCGCCCGTTGACCCACGACCTCATGGTGAGCGTGCTCGGCGCGCTCGGGGCGCGCATTACCCGCGTGGTCGTGACGCACGTCACCGAGGGGACCTTCCACGCCCGCATCTACCTCGAGAATGCAAGCGGCGACGAGAGCGAGGTCGACTCACGCACGTCGGACGCCATCGCCGTGGCCGTGCGCCTCGGGTCGCCGATCTACGTGGACGAGCGCGTCCTGGACGAGGCCGGCGTGGAGCCGGATGGCGGCGACGGCGAGGACGGCGAGGACGAGGAGCGGCTGGCCGTGTTCCGCGAGTTCGTCAACTCGCTCGACGTCGACCTCGAGTCGGGTGAGAAGGGGCCACCGGCCGAGGAGTCCTAGCGCAGCGTCCCGAGCACCTCGCGCCGTCGGAACAAGAGCGCCCAACGCAGCTTCGCGATGTCGCGGAACGTGCGCAGGATCTTGCGGAAGGAGGCGCCGGTGTTGGTGCCCGCCGCGCGCGGGTAGTGGTTGACCCCGACCTGCGCAAACCGCTCGCCGCGCGCCCGGAGCTTGATGAGCAGCTCAGCCGACAGGAATGGTGAGTCGGTGTCGAGAGGCAGGCCGTCGAAGACCTCGCGACGGAAGAGCTTCATGGCGCAGTCGATGTCCCGCACCCGCAGGCCGAAGAGAACCGACACGATGGCGTTGTAGGTCTTGGCGATGAAGATCCGGTGCGGCGGATCGCGTCGTTTGATCCTGTGGCCGATCACCGCGCCGACCCGCCGCTTCGACGGATCGTCCAGGCGGTTGAGCAGGCGCGACATCTCGCTGAGGTCGAACTGGAGGTCGCCGTCGCTGAAGCTGATGAGCTCCCCCGACGCGTTGGCGAAGCCGGCGCGCAGCGCGCCGCCGTAGCCGCGGTTGGGCTGATGGTGGACGCGGACGCGCGGGTCGGCCGCGGCCAGGGCCTCGGCGAGCTCCGGCGTTCGGTCCGAGGAGCCGTCGTCGACGACGAGCACCTCGATCGAGCCGTCGACCAGCGGGCCGATCTCCGACAGGGCGCGCCGAACCGTCTCCTCCACGTTCTCCTCCTCGTTGAAGGCGGGGAAGAAGAAGGTGAGGCGCGGGCGACCTGCGGCCGCATCGTTCATGAACGGGGTCCCTCCACCAGGAGCAGGCGGGTGAAGCCGGGAAGCGTGTCGACCGTGCTCAGCTCCCAGCGCTCGGTGACCGCCCGGCGCTCCCAGTCCGGAAGCACGACGTAGACGGCGCGCCGGCCGAAATGGGCCCGGATCGCGTTGTTCATCGTACGGTACCCGTCGTCCAGGATGTCCCGCTCGTCGATGATGGTGAGATCTGGGCGCTCGCCGAGCACCCAGCGGTGGTGCCACAGGGCAGTGCTGTAGCTCCACCAGCTGACCACGACCGCATTCGGCGGCAGCAGCTCGTGGACCGATGCCACCCATGCGTCGGCGTCGCGGTTCGTACTCGAGTCGTGCGCTTCGTAACCGGTGGCGAGGGAGGCGTACGGGATGCCCGCCCCCAGCAGCAGGACCAGCCCGCCGGCGAGGGCCGCCAGGCGCCGCCGTCCGTTGAGGCTCGTGACCAGCCTCCGGCCCACCTCGGCCGCCGCCTGCGCGCAGGCGGCGCCGATGGTCGCGATGGCGACGCCCAGGAGGGGCGCCAGGACGGCGACGGACGGCATGTAGTAGCGATCGATGTCGCCGTCGCGGAAGTTCATCGAGTACACCACGTTTCCGACCACCCACAGCAGCAGCACGGCGAACGTGCCGAGGCTGCGGGCGGCCACGATGGCGGCACCGACCGCCACGAGCAGCCAGCCGGGCGGAACGAACTGGACGGACAGGACGCGCTCGGCACCGGTCCACTTCTCCGGCAGGTCCGAGAGCGGCGAGCGGAACTCGCGGAACAGGCCACTGAACTGCTCGGCGAAGACCACGTAGCGGAACCGCTCCCAGGTGTCGGGACGGGCATAGAAGAGCGGTGGCTCCGGGTCGCTGATGGCGCGCACCCACAGGAACGCGTACGGACCGACGATGCCGATGGCGAGGACCACCGCGCACAGCGCGATCAGGCGCCAGCGACGCCAGAAGCCACGATCGACCACGAACAGCCAGACACCGATGCCGATGGCGAGGAGGCCGACGAGCGGATGGGCGCCGATCCCGACGCCGAACGCCGCCGCGGCAGCAACGAGCCAGCCGCCGGCTCGCGGTGACTCCGCCCGTTCGGCGGCGCGCCACGTGAAGAGCAGCCACACGACGATCGAGACGAACAGCACGTTCACGGCGTGCACGTCGGCGCGCGTCGCGTTCTCCCACGGCTCGGAGGCGAACGCGAACGCCGCGCCGGCGACTCCGGCCGCCGCGGCGGCCAGCGCGCGGCTACGCTGCTGGATGAGGTTGCCGGCGGTCAGCGTGACGAACCCGCTCGCCAGGGCCACGCACACCGCCGAGAGGAGGTTCATGCGCCACGCGACCTCGCCGATCGGCAGCCTGGTCCAGAGCCAGCCGAGCAGCTCGTAGGTCGGGAATCCGGTTGGGTGGAAGATGGACAGCGTCGGCGGCACCGTCTGGGCCTCGCCGGTGTCCCAGAAGCCGGTCGACGGCAGCATGGTGCGCAGGTAAATCCCGAACGCGAGGACCGCGACCACGGCCGCGGCGAACGCCACTGCGTTGTCGGCATAGGGGACCCAGCCCGCTGCAACCCGGCCCGTCCGGGGAGCGTCGGTAGCCCGATGTATACTCACCGCCACCTTGGCGCGCGTATTGACGCGGCGCTCCCTTCGAGGGCGCCGAACCTGATGGCCCGTGGCCCCGTCGGCCGACGGGGCGCGGGGGTCCTCGACATGTTCCGGCGGCTCGATGCCGGCACGATCCTCATGACGCTCCTCGTCCTTGGCCTTGCGTTGCGCGTCTTCATTGCCGGCGTGTACCTGCCGAAGAGCGGGTTTGCCATCGACATCGGCGACTTCGCCGCATGGGGGCAGCGACTGGCAAGCGTCGGGCCAGCCGGATTCTACGAGGAAGGCTACTTCAGCGACTACCCGCCCGGGTACCTCTACGTCCTGTGGATGCTCGGCAGCATCGGCGCCGCCCTCGCTCCGCTCGTCGGCCAGGACGCCACGGGCGGCCTCGTCAAGATCCCCGGCATCCTGGCCGACCTCGGCGTCGCGTGGATGCTGTTCGCCATCTGTCGCCGATGGGGCGGGGAGCTCATCGCCCGGACCCGGTTCGCGGTCGAACCCGAGACGCTGGGGCTGATCGCCGCAACGATCTACCTGTTCAATCCGGGGGTCATCTTCGATTCGGCCGTCTGGGGCCAGATCGACTCGGTCGGGACCCTGGTCCTGCTGGCGACGATCTACGCGCTGGGGCGCGGCTGGACGGAGGCCGCTGCCCTGGGCGCCGTCGTTGCGCTCCTCGTCAAGTTCCAGTTCGCCTTCCTGGTGCCGGTCGTCGCCATCGTCGGCATCCGACGTCACCTGTTCGGCCGCTCGTCCGATCCGGAGCACCACGGCCGCCGCGAGCCGGTTCGCATCCTGACCTCGCTGGCCGTCGGGATCGGCTCCCTGACGGTCCTCATGCTGCCCTTCGACATGGTTCTCTACGCGCCGCTCGCCGGTGGGGACCCGCGCGGGCTGCTCGGGATCCTCCCCGCGGCCGATCCCAACGGCAGCCTGATCGGCAAGTTCGTCGAGGCCGCAGGCACCTACACCGGGCTGTCGATCAACGCGTTCAACCTGTGGCGCAACCCGTGGAGCGGCCTGGGTGACTCGCTGCAGTGGGGCGACGACCGCGTCGTCGGCGTGGTGCTGGGCTCGATCCCGCTCTCGTGGCAAATGGTCGGGACGCTGCTGTTTGCCGTCGTCGCTGTCGGGGCGCTGATCGCGGTTGCGCGCCGAGACGACGTGCGCGGCGTCCTGCTGGCGTCGCTCGTCCTGGCGATCGCCTTCTTCGTCCTGCCGACGCGGGTCCACGAGCGCTACCTCTTCCCCGCGCTGGCCCTGGCCGCCCCGCTCGTGCTCTCCGTGCGCGGCTGGCCGTGGATCTACGGCGGCCTCTCGCTCAGCTTCTTCGCGAACGTCTACTGGGTCTATACCGAGGACTGGTCGTTCGCCGGCCCGCGCGTCATGAACCCGGGCGCCGAAGGGCTGGCGATGCCCCAGAGCGAACTCCTCGGCGCGACGCTGCTCACCGATTGGGGAATCTGGCTCCTGTCGCTCCTGAGCATCGTCCTCCTCGGCGTGGTGGCCTGGCATGCCCTGCGGCAGCGGGCGGTGAGCGAGGTGGTGGAGCCGATACCGGCTCCACCACGCCCGGCCCGAGCCCTGCACGCCCGGGAATGGGCGGCAGCACCCGAGCCGTCCCGGCGCCGCGCATTGCTGCCGTGGCTCGCCCGCAACCCGGCCGACGCCTACCTGAGCGAACCGAGCCGGCGCCTGGATCGGCGCGACGCGCTCGTCCTGCTTGGGCTGGTCGTCTTCGCGCTCGTCTTTCGCGTGTGGCGGCTCGACGTGCCGCGTGGACACCACTTCGACGAGGTCTACCACGCGCGCTCGGGCGCCGAGTGGCTCGCCAACTGGCAGAACGGCTGGGACCGGGACGTCTACGAATGGACGCACCCCATGCTGGCCAAGTACCTGATCGCGGCCGGCATCGTGGTCGCCGACCCGAACAAGGTCGTCGGCAGCTCGCCGCTCGATGCCCCGTCCCCGGCGATCGCGGTCGCCCCTCAGCGCTCCTCGCTGGGCCGGAACCAGTCGGTGGTGTTCACGGCGCCGGCCGGCGGCTCGACCATCGTGGCCGCGGACGCGGAGACCGGCGCGGATGTCGCGCGCTGGGATGCGGGAGGCCCGATCGCGAGCCTCGCGTATGACGGCGACGCACCGCGCCTGCTGGTGGGACGCGCCGACACGGGCTCGGTCGAGACCTACGAGCTCGCCGGCCTCCTCGCCTCGCCGGACGGGCGCGCCCCGCCGGGAGGCCCGCCCATCGACACGGGACTCGCCGCCGTAGGCCAGGTCGACGTCCCGCGCGAGGGGGGCGTTCTCCTGTTCCGCGGCCCTGACGGCATAGCGGTGGCCGACCGCGCGACAGATGAGGTGCGCGGCACGGGCGCCGGCTCATTCGGCGGGATGGCGTACGTGCAGGCCACCGGAGAGGGCAACGGGCAGGTGGCCGTCACCGACCCGTCGCGCAACGCGATCGTGTTCATCGACGCCGTCACGCTCGAGCCGGTCCTCGACACAGACGGCGAGGAGCAGGGCGTGGTAGCGATCGAGGCGCCGCTCATCGGGCCGGTGGTGGCTCGCGGCGGCGGCGACGACCAGCAACTGCTTGCGCTGACCGGCCCGCTGCCGGCCGACCAGGAGCACGCGGCCACCGCCGGGGGCCTCGCCTCGCTCGACGCCGACGCGCAGACCGTAACCGACATCGTGCCGCTCCCCGGCGCCGCGTCGCTCATCGGTCGCCAGGTGGTTGCCGACCTGGTGTACGTGGCCGGCGTCACGGCCGACGGAGAGCCGGTGATATGGCCGATCGAGCCGCACATCGACAACCGAGACTGCGGCTCCTGCGATCCCCCGAACGACTCGAGCTCCGGGCTCGCCGCCTTCGACGAGACCGAACTGCCCGGTCCGGCGCTGGCGATGGCCTTTGACGTGAGCACCGACGGCCAGGGCGACGATCACGGCAGGCTGCTCGTCAGCACCGGGGACGGCACGATGGTTCGGATCGATGCAGGGAGCAACGCCTTCGCGTGGCGCCTGGCAGGCGTGGCCTTCGGCGCCATCCTCGTCGCCCTCATCTACCTGATGGCGGCGACCATGTTCAGCCGGCGCCGCATCGCCATCCTTGCCGCGGGCTTCGTGGCGATCGACGGGATGAGCTATGTCATGAGTCGCATCGCCATGAACGACATCTTCGTGGCGGTCTTCATCGTCGCGGGGTACCTGCTCTTCTACCAGATCTGGTCCGGCCGATGGGCTCGCAGTGCCTGGTGGGCGCTTCCGCTGGTCGGCGTGCTCATCGGCCTTGCTGCATCTACGAAGTGGGTCGGCTTCTACGCCCTGGCCGGGATCTGGGTGCTCGCCCTCGCACGTTCCGGCCTCGGGCGGCTGATGCTGGTGGCGCTCATCGCGTTCGCGGCGGTTGTCGGTGGCATCGGCGCGCCGTGGCCGTTCCTGGTTGCCATGTTGCTCCTGCTGGCGATCGCACTCGCGATCGTGCACGCGCGTCCTATCCGGTTCGACCTCGAGGCGGCCCGGGTCGCGTTGCCGGCCACGGGCGTGGTGCTAGGCGGGATCGGGCTCGCCTTCGCCCTGGCGTACGACCAGGTCGGTGGCCGCACGCCGGGGAGTGCAGTCGAGTACGTCTTCAGCGTCCTGACGCGCGGCGCGCAGGCTGGATGGCCGGCCTTCCTCATGCTGGCGGTGGCCGGGGTCCTCCTGGCGTGGCGAGCATGGAGCTCCCTGCGCGATCCGCGCTCCGACGCCCGCTGGTGGGATCCGACGCAGATGAACGGCTTCGCGTGGCCGTGGATCGGCGCCTGCCTCCTCGTGATCCCGCTGACGGTCTACGCCCTCAGCTACATCCCGTACCTCCAGCTGGGACATCAGTTCGCGACTGGCCCGTCAGGCCCGGGCTACGGCTGGTCGCTCGACGAGCTGCACGCGCAGATGTTCGGCTACCACTTCGGGCTGACCGCCGGCCACGCCAGCTCGTCGCCATGGTGGAGCTGGCCGCTGGCCCTCAAGCCGACCTGGTTCTTCAACGGCAGCTACGACGCCCGCCAGATCGCGGTCATTTACAACGGCGGCAACCCGATCCTGTTCTGGGCCGGCGTGCCGGCCATCGTGGCCTGCACCGCGCTCGCCTGGCGCCGCCGCTCACCGGCCCTGGTGCTGCTCGTGGCCGCCTTCGCGTTCCAGCTCGTGCCGTGGCTCCGGATCGAGCGTGCGAGCTTCGCGTACCACTACCTGACCGCGGTGCTATTCGCCATGATCGCGCTCGCCTACGTCGTGGACGAGCTGCTGCGCCGGCCGGCGTGGCGCGAGCTTGCCATCGGCTACCTCGCGCTGGTGGTGGTCGCCGCCGTGCTCATCTACCCGCTCGGCTCTGCGCTGGCCATGCCGGATTGGTACATCAATGCGGCCCGCACGCTGCCACCGTGGAACTACGCCTTCCAGTTCCCCGATCCGCCACAGGGCGAGCGCGGTGAGCTGCTGAGCCTGTCCGGCCTCAAGCTGGTCGCCGGGGCGCTGGTGGCCGCGGCCGCCGTGGCTTGGGCGTTGGCCGGAAGCGCGTGGGTGCCCCAGCTGCGCGAGATGATCGCCGCGCGGCGCGGGGCCCGCGAGACCTCCGACTAGCGGTCGCCCGTCAGCGCCGGCGCGAGGCCGTCACCAAAATCAGGACTCCGGCGCCGACCAGGAGCAGCGGCCAGATCAGCCCCCAGTTGATGGCGGGCAGGTATTCACGCACCAGGAACCAGAGACCGATGACGACCAGCCCTCCGCCGACGAGCAGCGCGGTGCGCCCGTTGTCTTCGCCATCGTCGTTCGCCGCGTCGGCCCCGTCAGCCGCTTCGGCGGCTCCCTGCGCTCGGCGCGGCTCCTCGGGGATCACGATCCACGCCACGATGTAGGCGAGCAGCGCCCCGCCAGCGGTGAGCGGCACGAGGAGCGCCCAGGCGATACGGACGAGCGCCGGATCGGCCCTGATCCAGTTCGCGACCCCGGCCGCTACGCCGCCGACCATCGCGTCGCGCGATCGGGTCAGGCGGCGATTCACTCGCAGCCTCCTTCCGGGTTGAGCGAGAAGCTCGCCGCGTTGCCATCGATCGCCAGGCTGACGTCGGCCTCGCCGTCTCCGGTCGACCACGTGTCGCCGTCGCGTCTCAGCCCAAGCTCGTCCAGGTTGTGGCTGAAGGTGACGTTGTCGTCTTCGATGGTGATGGCCACTCTGACGCCCTCCGGCGCGCACAGCTCGAGGGAGCCGGCGTTCATCCCGACCGTCCCGTCCAGGCTCGTGGACGCATCGGCGTCGATGGAGAGCGATCCGGCGTTGGCGTCGATCGCCATCTCCGCGACGGTCGCCCCCGCCAGCCCGACGTGCACGTCGCCGGCGTTGGCGTCGATGGCGAGGCTCGACAGGTCCGCGCCGTCGAGGGCGAGGTCGGACGAGGCGGCGTTGGCATCCACAGTCAGGTCGAGGGTCGCCTCGGTGGGCAGCACGACCTCCCACTCCTGGCGGCCTTCCTCGGTGAAAAGGATGAACCCGCCGCCCTCGGCGCTTACCCGCAGCGAGTCGCCATCAGAGTTGATCTCTGGCGCGCGGTCGCTGCCGTGGCGGGCCTCGACGCTCCAATCGGTCCCAGCCGCCGTCGTCACCGAAAGGTCACCGCAGTTGAAGTCGAGCACAACCTCCGCGTCGCCGTCGAAGGTGCCCTCCTCGGTGGCGGTCTCGGTCGGCTCCCCGCCGCAGCCGAAGCTCAGCCCGTCCGGGACGCCCGCCACGACCGTGCCCGCAAGGCCGCCGGCCACGAGCCCTGCCAGCATGGTGGCCACGAGGGCGAAGGGCGTTCGTGACGCGATCACGGACAGGCCGATGACGACCAGCACCACCGGCCACAGCCTCCAGGCCTGGCGCGCCGATTCTTCCGGGATCAGCCCTGCCTGGATCGCCAGCGCGACGACACCGGCGGTGATGAGGGCGACGCCCCAGAAGGCGAAGCCGCGATTGACCTGCATCTGCTCGGGAACTCCTGCTCGGGGAGGTACAACGATACCGCTCGTGTTCGAGAATGCGACAGGGCGGAATGACTGACCCAACCCAACTCAGGAGGCTGCCCATAGGAACGCCACTTGTCAGTGCAGCGTCGTACGTGCGCGCAGTCCCGAGGTTTGGAGAGAAGGAATGCGGGAATCTGGCCGCCGGCAACCACTGGCGATGGCCGTCGTCGTCATCTCACTGGTCTCCGGCTGCACGATGCTGCCGATGCCGACTCCACCGGCCCAGACGGACCCACCCTTCATGCCCGGTTCACCGGCTCCATCTGAACTCGTCGATCCGTTGGGATCGATCATGTTGCTCCGAGCGTTTTCCGGCACCTTCACTCGCCACGATCAGCGAACCGAGCTCACCGTTCCCGACGTGGTTGTGTTCGACGATGGCACCGTCGTTGCGAACATCGCACTGGTCAGCGACCCGCCGGACTTCCGAGCCGTCCGTCTGACGGCAAGCGAGCTGGAAGAGGTGACGGAGCTGGTGGCCGGGGCCGAGCTGGCACCTCTCGCGGCAGCGGAGGGACCGCTGGGGTGCGACGACTGCGGGGCGACGATCATCCGGACACAGCGGGACGGCACCACGATCGAGATTGCTGCCAAGGGGCTCATGACCACGGGTATGAGGCCCGAATGGGTTCAACAGCTCCCGTACGATCCCGGCGTTATCGCGGTCGACCGGCTCCTCGATGCTCTCGGGAAGCGCGTTCAGGATGGACCGGCCGAGCCGTACGAGGACGAGCTCCCGCTGATCCCCGTCGCAC
>CAYYDA010000043.1:0-1225 GCA_964470495.1 uncultured Steroidobacteraceae bacterium
CTTCGTCCTGTCAACGAATCTACCAGTGACACCTTGCAGGAACCCTTACGGTCGGATCGGTGCGTGAGGATTCGGGCGGCTTCCGTATGCTCTATGGCATGGCCGATGGCGCGGATGAGACATGGCCGGGAAGCCCAATAGCGCTTCCTTGCTGAGCAGGCAGCCACTGCTGTAGCGTTCGGGCCCGCGCTCAGACGACCCAGGTAGCCTCTCAGAGGGCCGCATGCCGCATGCTTGACGCCGAGCCGACGGTGGGCTTGCCAGCCGGCTGCCCCCGACAGAGGCAGCCGGCCGCGCTGGTCGGGTCGGCCGTCGGGGCACGACGGTCGACCCGATGTCCCCATGCCGATCTCCCGATACCGAGATCCCGGCATCCGCAGACGGGCCGGCTTTCGCGATAGGTGACGAGAGGCGGCCCTTCCGCGGCAAAGGTAGTCGCCGAGGCGCGCTGCCGGCATCCGGGACGATACTGAATCCGGTACTGAGACACGCCTCCGTATCCGCACACGATACGGAGGGTTCCCTCAGGCCCCATATGCCCGCGGGCGGTTACTCGCTGAGTTCGGTGCAGACCGCACTATCAGCTATGGAGGGCTCAAACGCGCATCGCTCGCCAACGAAGGTACGGACAGAGGTCCCATCCAGAGCATCGGGAAACTGCTCGGACGCAGCCTCGAGTTCGGCGACCGTCGCACACGTCTGGATCGCGTTATCGAAGTCGCTGCCCGAGTCCTCCGTCACCGGAATCTCTGCGGCTTTGCGCACCGCCGCCTCGCACGCCGAACCGCCCGCACCGCAACCCGCCGCCATGACGACAAGGACGAGCGCCATCAGCAAGCGCATTGGCCCGCGACCTGACATTGCGTCACCTCCTTAGGGCCGGTTGTTGCAGGGCGCGTGCCCTAAGTCGCCGGCGGGATGGCAATGCTCAAACGGTCTTGGCTCGCCCGACTTCGCGGCGGCCGAAAATGATTGCTCGCTTGACTCCGCGCCTACGGTAGGCGGGCGTGCCGGCTGACCCTCCCCCCAGGGGCAGCCGGCCGCGCTAGTCGGGTCGGCCGCATGGGCACAGCGGCCGACCCGACGTCCCCACTGCCGGTCTCCCGATACCGAGATCCCGGCATCCGCGGAGCCAGCTTTCCTCGCCATCCCCCGAGGCGCTCGGCTTCGTTTCGCCCGCTGCCACCAAGGTAGTCACTGAGGCGCGCAGCCCGCATCCGGAGAA
>CAYYDA010000043.1:1325-10931 GCA_964470495.1 uncultured Steroidobacteraceae bacterium
CGGGCAGCTCGAGGGCCTGCTCGATGGCGTGTTCGAGGTGCGCCACCTTGAAGGGCTTGAGGACGATCTTGACCGCGTTGGCCGCCAGCCAGCCTTCCTGCTCGCGGACCCAATTGGTCGCGGCTGTGCACACGACCACCGGAATTTCCTCGGTGGGCCGGCTCATCCTCAGCTTCTGGAGGAGTGCCCAGCCCTGGAGCTCGGTTGGTCCCACCATCAGGTCGAGGATGACGAGGTCGGGCTGAATCTCGGTGACCTTGGCCAGATCGTCCGGCGAGAAGCTCCAGGCCGTCATGCGGTGACCCATGCTCTCGATGATGCCCCTGAAGAGGTCAAGGATCTCCTCGGTGTCGTTGACGACGAGGATGTGCTGCGAGGGGCGGCTGGGATTCGCCATCGGGTACCCCTGACTGGACGACGAACCCGGTGCGTTCGTCCCTCCCGGCCTACAGCGTGCTCGACACCGGCAAGCTTGGATACCAAGTATGCAAGCCGCTTGCCCGAACCGGGCGGCCACACGCGACAACAGGTCGCCGGCCGTCGGGTTCCTGACCACCAGCAATGGGGTCTTGCCATCATCCGCCACCATGGTGAGCAGGATGCCGAAGTCCACATCGAAGCCCAAGGGCGAGCCAACAGCCGATCCGGATCGCCTCATGCGACAGGCGGATGGCGGCTACCGGAGTGCCGACGAGCGCTTCGCCGTCGAGCAGGCCAATGGGAGCTGGTTTCTCGCGGACCACGCGACGGCCGATGACTTCGGCCAGCCGCGCGTCGCCGGGCCGTTCGCCACGCTCGCGCTGGTCAGGGACGCGATCCCGCGCGTTCGGTCGGGGCCGACCCCGATTCGGAAGCCGATCAAGCAGGCGAAGCGGACCGCGAAGCCCGCACCCCCGCAGAAGCCTGAGACCTGGCTCGACCGCCTCTCGACCGAGGACCGACGTCGGGCCGAGCGCCTGGCCCGGGTGCTCGAGAAGGAAGGGATGCCCGACGCCGAGGACGTTGCCCGCGGGCGGATGGAAGGCAAGGCGGACAAGGACCTCGCGCGGCGGCTGCTCAACGGGCGGATCGACCGCCTGCTGAACGACGCCGAGGCGGACGAGACGGCTCGCCAGCTCGTCGCGGATGCGGTCCGTGTGCTGACGGCGGAGGGCGGGCGCATCGGTCGCGATCTCCCCGGCTGGGCGCTGGTGGAGACGGATCCTGATGGCTCGCCGACCGACCGGCGGATCGAGCTCGACTGACGCGCTAGCTGGACGGCGGCCGCCGGCCGAGGCGATATGGGACATCGGCCACGATCGTGTTCGGTCGTGTGAACAGCCGAAGCTTCAACCGGAGCGCGGTCTGGTTGTGGAGCAGGTTCTCCCACCAGTGCCGAGGCACGAACTCGGACAGGACGACCAGCACCGGGCGTGTCGGATCCTGTCGCTGCAGGACGTCGAGGTAGGCCAGCAACGGACCGATGAGCGCGCGGTACGGCGACTCGATCACGACCAGCTCGGCGCCACCGGCCCATTCGGCCCACTTCGACCGCAGGTCATCGGCGGTGTCCGCGTCGTTCGTGACGTGGACCGCGGTCGCCTCGTCCGAGATCGAGTTGGCGAATGCGATCGCCTGGCGCGCGGGCTCGTCGAGCCGCGCGATCGGCACGATCACGATCGGGTGCTGCGCGGCACGCTTGTCGGGTGGGATCCGTGCAAGCGCCAGCCCGGCCTCCACCGATCGGTAGTGCGCGCGGATGGCGAGCATGAGGACCACGAGCACCGGGATGGCAATCACGACCATCCAGGCGCCCTGCAGGAACTTGCTCTGCACGACGATGAGGACGATGACGCCCGTCGTCACCGCGCCGAGGCCGTTGATGGCCAGTCCCGGCCGCCAGCCCTGCTCGCGCCGCTGCCACCACCGAACGACCATGCTCGACTGCGAGAGGGTGAAGGCCAGGAAGACCCCGAGCGTGTAGAGCGGAATGAGCGCCGTGACGCTGGCGTTGAAGACGACGAGCAGGAGTGCCGCCATCCCCGAGAGGGCGATGATGCCGGTCGTGAACGCAAGCCGCTCTCCGCGGAAGGCGAACTGGCGAGGCATGAACGAGTCGCGCGCCAGGAAGGAGGACAGGCGCGGGAAGTCGGCGAACGCGGTGTTGGCGGCCAGGGCCAGCACCAGCACCGTCGCGATCTGGATGAGGACGAAGAACGCACCGTCGCCCACCAGCACGCGGGCGATCTGCGAGAGGACGGTCTTCTGCTCGTGTGGATCCGGGATGATCCCGATGGTGCTCGCCATGAAGCTGATACCGAGGAAGAGCACGGCGAAGATCCCGGCCGCCCACACTAGCGTGATGCGCGCGTTCCGCCATTCGGGTGGCTTGAACGCCGGCACGCCGTCGGAGATCGCCTCGACGCCGGTCAACGCCGCGGCGCCCGAGCTGAATGCGCGCATGAGGAGGAGGAGCCCCAACGCCTCACCGCCTGCCTCGGCGGTGAGCCACTCGGTCGGCGGCGTGTACTCGGGCATCGTGCCGGTCACGACCCGCACGAGACCGATGCCGACCATGACCAGGATGGCCACGATGTAGAGGTAGGTCGGGGCCATGAAGATCGTCCCCGACTCGCGGATGCCGCGCAGGTTGCCGAGCATGAGGAGCAGCACGATGGCGACCGCCATGAGCACCCGCTCGCCGACCAGCTCGGGGAAGACTGACGTGATCGCGGCGACCGCCGCCGACACCGACACCGCCACGGTCAGCGTGTAGTCGATGAGCAGGGAGGCGCCCGCCACCAGGCCCGCGGTGCTGCCGAGGTTGTCGCTGGCGACGAGGTAGCTGCTCGCCCCGTTCGGATAGGCGCGGATCGTCTGCCAATAGCTGGTCGCCACGATGGCGAGGACCAAGCAGATGGCGATCGTCAGCGGCATCGTGAAGCTGATTGCGCCGATCCCGGCGAGGACCAGGATCCTCATCATCTCCTCGGTGGCGTACGCCGAGGAGCTGATGTTGTCGCTGCTGAAGATGGCGAGCGCCTTGGTCTTCGAGAGGCGCTCGTGCTCCTCGAGCTCGCTGCTGATCGGCCTCCCGATCAGGACGGTGCGCAGGCGGCGGATGACGCGCGTCCAGCCCGGGCGGTCGAGGACGGTCCGCTCGGTGGCGATCAGCTCGCCCTCGTCACCTCGCTCGAAGATTTCCTCGTACGGGCGGACGATCTTCACGTAGGAATCGCCCGGACGCCGGCCCTGCCGCTTCTCGCGGACTTCGAGGAACGGGTCGATGCGGCCCGGCTTGGGCGGCTTCGAAGCCATCAGCGCGCATGCCCCAAGTCAGCCGAAGCGGTGAGGCGCTCCACCGTCGCGAGCAGGGACTCCAGCGGGAACGGCTTGGACACATACCCGGCGGCGCCGGACTCGCGCAGCCGCCGTGCGGTGACCGAGCCGGCGGTGACGACGACAACGGGCGGGGCATCGTCGGCGCACATGACGGGCGTGTGCAGGAGCGACCAGCCGGAGTCTCCGGGGAGGTTTATGTCCAGCAGCACGAGCGCCGGCTGTTCCTCCGCGAGCGCCCTACCCGCCTCTTCCGCGCTGGCCACGACACGGACGGGATGGCCGTGCGCGCTGAGATAGCGCTGGATGATCCCGGCGAGCAGGTTGTCGTCCTCGACGAGGAGGACGGACCCCGAGTCAGCCATGAGGGGTGGCCGTCGCAGGGCTGATGACGATGTCCAGGCCGGCGTCGTCGGCCCACCAGATCGGCTCGAGCGCAACGTGTGCCGCTCGGGCGAGCGCCCGTGCGGCCGGCAGGATCTGCTCGCCGCCGACAGCGTGGACCGTGACGCGGGTCGCCGCTCCACTCGTGACCACGTCGATCGCCGCCCGAATCGAGACGAGGGCCTCGCCGATGTGCGGGAGCTCATCGGCGTGTTGGTGAACCATGCCTTCACCCTGCGCCCCGGGTCCAAGATGAATCAGGGTGCCCGGGGTGCTCAGACGCTCAAGAAGCGCTCAAGATCCTCGCACGGGGCGCAGCTCCTCGGCGTCGCGAACCCGATACCCGACGCCGGGCTCGGCAACGAGCAGGCCGGACAGGGCGCCGTCCGGATCGGCGGCCGCCAGCTTTCGCCGGATGCCGGCGACGTGGACGTGGAGATAGTGGCTCTCGCCTGCGTACTCGACGCCCCAGACGGCGCGCAGCAGCCGACCGCGGCTGACGACCCGCCCGGCGTTTGCGAGAAGCGCCTTGAGCAGCTCGTACTCGCGTGGCGTCAGGTGCACTTCGCGGCCGTCGACCGTCACGTGGCGTCGGATCGGATCGAGCTCGAGCGGACCGATCCGCACGGCCCCGTCCACCTCGGCTGCGGCACCCAGCGAGCGTCGCAGCGAAGCCCGGAGGCGCGCGTGCAGCTCGGCCATGCCGAACGGCTTCGTCAGGTAGTCGTCGGCACCCGCGTCGAGAGCGGCCACCTTGTCGCGCTCCTCGTCACGCGCGGAGAGCACGATGATCGGCGTGGTCGCTTCGCGCCGCACGCGTCGGACGACGGCCAGCCCATCGATTCCCGGAAGGCCGAGGTCCAGCAGGATGAGATCCGGCCGAGATTCCTCCCATCGGCGCAGCGCCTCCTCGCCATCCTGAGCCTCCCGAACGCCGTATCCGTGCCCGATCAGGTTTGCCGCGACCGCGTGTCGGGTCGCCTCGTCGTCCTCGACGAGGAGCACCTGTGCCGCCGTCGGGCTCTTCACGAGGGATCCGGGACGGCCAGATCAGCGGGGAGCACGACCGTCACCGCGAGTCCACCCATGTCACCCCGGGCTGCCGTGACAGTCCCGCCCATGGCTTCCACCAGCCCTTTGACGACGGCGAGGCCGAGGCCGAACCCGCGCCTGGGGCCTTCGGATGGACGCGCGATCCGGTAGAAGCGGTCGAAGAGCCTGGGCAGCGCCTCGTTCGGAACCCCGGGCCCATCGTCCTCGACCACGAGCGACACGGTTGCATCGGCGGTCGCCTCGCCGCGCAGGCGGATCGTGGCATCGGGCCCGGCGTACCTCACGGCATTCTCGAGCAGGTTCGAGACGACCTGGTCCAGCAGCGCGGCATCGGCCCGGACGCTGGGGAGATCGGGGGCAAGCTCCACCTCGATCGGACGGTTAGCCGCCGCCAAACGAACACGCTGGGCGGCGGGCACGACGAGTTCGTCGAGCGGAATCACTTCGATGTCGGCGACGAGGGCACCACCCTGGATGCGGCTCATGTCGAGGAGGTCGCCCACCAGTCGATTGAGCCGATGCGCCTCGGCGTCGATGGCGCCGGCCGCCTGCCGGCGGTCTTCGTCGGACAGGTCGATCGTGGGATCGGCGAGGCTGCCGGCCGCAGCACGGATCGTAGCCAATGGCGTGCGCAGGTCGTGCGACACCGAATCGACGAGCGCACTCTTGAGCTCGTCGCTGCGACGAGCGATCTCGAGCTCCGCGGCCTGCGCAAGAAGGCGCTCACGTCGCACCGCCTGGCCGAGCTGGTCCGCGGCCGCGGCCAGGAGCCTCGTCTCCACGATCTGTGGTTGTCCTGCCCGGCTGGCGCGCACCGACCAGAGCGAGCCGACCGTCTCGCCGGCAGCCTGGAGCGCCACCCGGAACAGCCCGGCACGCTTCGCTGGCGCGTCCGTCGCGACGGGTCGGCTGCCGGTCGCGGCAGCGGGATGGATGCGGGTCCAGCTCGCCGCGCCCTCCTCGCGGTCACGTTGCAGGACGGCGTGGGTCCCGACAGCCGGTCGCGGAGCGGTCACGCCGCCGCTGTCAGCCACGACTCGCTCGCGCGCAACCGTCGCCCCCAGCCCAACCCACGTTCTGGTCATGCGGGTCTCGGCAGTGAGACGCGCGACGACCGTCTGCATCGCGTCGGTCAGACGCTCCGACGTCGCCAGCTCGCGGCTGATGCCGAAGAGCGCCTGCGCCTCCAGCTCCCGCTGCGTCGCCTTCCGTTCGCGGTCCCGCTGGAGGCCGGCAAGCCGTCCGCTCACGATGCCGACGAACAGCAGCAGAAACAGGGTCAGCACCTCATCGGCGCGGCCCACGGTGAACGTGAAGCGCGGCTCCACGAATAGGAAGTTGTAAGCCAGGAATCCACCGACCGCGGTCGCGATCGCCGGAGCCGTCCCGAGCGTGATTGCCACGCCCACCACCGCAAGCAGGTAGACCGAGGACGCGTTGTCGAGCAGAAACGCCGTCTCGAGCGCGGCCACCAGCACCGTGGCGGCGGCCAGGGCGGCAAGCACCCCCATCGTGGAGATCGCGACGCGGTTGCGGCCGTCGTTCTGCGCAGGCACGGCCCGATAGTACGTTCAGGCGGCCGCTGTCTCCACGCGGAGTGCTCGCAGTTGGTCGGTTGCGCGGGCGATCGACGCCGTCGCCGTTCGCTGCATTCGCCGCGCTTCGGCCACCGCCTCTGCGAGGCTCGTCGAGGGAGTCGTCATCACCGCGAGCTGCACGGAGCGGCCGGCTCGCTGCATCATCCATCGGGCGCACGTCCGTATCTGTCCTGCGCTGAGCGACCGAAAGGGCGCGGCGGGATGACGTATCGCGAGTCGGCTAGACTCCTCGACGGTCGGCCCGTTGCGGGGACGGCCAAGTTGGCCGTCGGCGTTCTCACCGCCGGCGGCCAGTCAGCGTGCTAGGCTTTCGCGCCATCGGCCGAGCCTCAGGAGGAGCTCCCCCATCCCGTGACCGACGAGACCGTCGACTGCTTCAACTGCGGCCGCGCGAACCCCGAATGGGCCCAGGTCTGCCGCTCGTGCGGCGTGGCCCTGCGGCACGGCGAGGAGCGCATCGCGCCCGCCGGCCGCTACCCGACGGACCGTGATTCGATCATCTCGATCGGGGCGGTCATCGGCACGATCCTTGTCGCGGTCGTGCTTGGACTCTTCGTCTCGAGCCTCAATCCTTCCGAACCGTCGGTCGGCCTGGGAGGCGACGGCTCCCCCACCGCGACGGTGGAGCCGACGCCCAGCGAGGCGCCCTCGGTGGCTCCATCCGTTCCCGCATCGGTGCCCTCTGTCGCGCCTTCCGCGCCTGCCCTGTCCGGCACGGTCGTGTTCGGCACCCAGCTCGACGGCAACGAGCAGGTGACCGACCCTACCGAGACCTTCACGCCCGGCATGACGTTCGCGCACTCGATCAGCAACAACGCGCCGTTCGGCGCCGCAACCGTCGGTGAGCAGGTACTCCGCATCAACGACGACGGGACCGATGGCGACCAGATCGTGGGCGCGGCGCAGAACCAGCTTGGCGTCGATCCGGCGGGATCGACGGCGGGCTTCGTGGCCGGGGATGCGGCGAACTTCGTCCGCGACTGGGGTCCGGGCCTCTACGAGATGCGCATCTTCATCGGCGAGACCCTCATCGCCCGCGGCCAGTTCCGCCTGGCCGAGGGCTAGCCACTCGACCTAGCCGTCGGTGCCGGCGATCTCGTCCCACGCATCGGCGTAGAGGCGGGCATGAATCGGCAGGTAGCCCGGGTAGGCTCGGCGCGCGTCGATCACGACCTTCGCGTCCAGGGTGACCAGCGCCAGCGCGTCAGTTGTCTCCAGCAGGAGCTCGCCGTTGGGATCGTAGGCCACGCTCGGACCGCCGATATTCACGCCCTCCTCGGGGTGCGGGCGGTTCACGCTCAGCACGTAGCAGCACGACGTGATCGCATTGGCGCGCCAGACCGACTTCCATCGCTGGAGTGTTCGCTCCTCGGAGGCCCGCGGGTTGATCACGGCCATGACGCCCTGCGCGCCCAGCAACTGCGTCCCCTGCGGTCGGTTGCAGTCCGAGCACAGCTGCACGCCGATCGGCAGACCAAGCGCATCGATCCTTCGCGGTGGCTCCGTACCTGGCTCGTAGTGGCTGGTCTCCCAGAAGCCCGGCTCCTCGGGGAGATGCAGCTTCTCGTACGTTGCCTGGAGCTGACCCGCACGGTCGAAGACGAGGGCGCGGCTCGTCCGGCGTCCGGTGGCTTCGTCGCGGTGGATGATGCCGCCCACGAGACCGATGCCGGGCTCGGCCGCCGCCTCGTGCTGGATGCGAGTTCGCTCGCCGTCGATGCCCTCCGCGTCCTCGTCGCGCGCTTCCTTGGTGGCGGGTCGCCACTGGTTGAGCGGGAGCTCGGGCAGGACGGCCAGGTCGGCGCCGCGATCCGCGGCCTCGCCCAGGCGCTCGCGGAGTCGGGCGGGCCCATCGGGCTCCCAGAAGACCTCGGAGATCAGCGCGACGGTGAGCTTGCCGTCGGCTCGGGTGGCTGGCGTATCGGTCATGGGCTGGAGGGTACTGCGTACTTCCGGCAGATTCATACATGGGCCGCGTTACGTGCGTGACGTGCCGTTCACGGTGCCTAGTGCCGGCCTAGAGCCGCATTGGTCCCGAATACCCGCAGTTGGCCGATGTAATGCGGCGGTCGCATGAATCTGCCGGTAACCGACTGGTAAGGCCCCGTCGCGACCATAGGCCGATGCGAACGAACGTGCCCATCGCCATGCGGAGGCTTCGAGTTCGACGCCGATGGCGCCAGCAGGATCTCGCGTCGCGCGCCGGGCTCTCCCGCGATGCGGTTTCGCGCGCGGAGTGCGGCGAGCTCGATGGCCTCACCGTGCGCACGCTGACGCGGCTGGTAGATGCCCTGGACGCGACCCTGGTGATCGAGATCCGATGGCAGGGCGCGGACCTCGACCGGCTGGTCGACCGCGAGCACGCGCATCTCCAGGAGACGGCCGCGCGCCGGCTCGGAAAGCGCGGCTGGACCGTCCAGGCCGAGGTGAGTTTCAACCACTACGGGGATCGGGGCAGTTGTGATCTCGTGGCCTGGCACGCCGCCACGCAAATCTTGCTGGTGGTCGAGGTCAAGAGCCGGCTGGGAAACCTCCAGGATCTGCTGCACCGGCTCGACACCAAGGCGCGGCTCGGTGGAGTGCTGGCGCGACAGCTCGGTTGGCCGGCACCTCGCGCCGTGGTGCGTGCGCTGGTCGTTGCCGAGGATCGATCCGCCCGACGCATCCTTGCGCGCCACGGCTCGTTGTTTGGTGGCTTCGACCTACGTGGACGTGCCGCGATCGCGTGGTTGCGGGCGCCGGCGACCGGCGTCAACGGTTTGCTCTGGTTCGAGGAACCGGCAGATTCAGATGGTGGCCGCGTTACGAGCGCTCAACGTGTCCGAGTGGGCCGTAGTGACGGTTGAGGACCGCAGTTGACCCCAGGACTGTGCCCCGGCCGATGTTAATGCGGCTGTGGCATGAATCTGACGAGAACCGTGCGTCAGGCCTGGGCCAGGAGGGCGACGTAGTAGGAGGCGTTGCGGGTGACGCCGGCGTAGTCGCCCGGGCGGAGGCTGCGGATCTCGTTGTACCGGGCCAGGAACCGCTCAGCGGCCTTGCGGCCGTCGCTCTGGCCGAAGCCACTCGACGCGGGCGTGAAGAACGGACAGTCGAGGTACATGCCGACCTTGAACGGCTTCCCCGTCACGGTCTCGAGGGTCTTGCCCTCGAATCGCCGAGCCAGCTCGAGGAGCTCCTCGTAGGTCACGCGCTGGCTACTCCCCCAGGAACTCACGGACGAGGTTCTGAAAGTGGTAGACGCCGTTCTCGC
>CAYYDA010000044.1:0-10915 GCA_964470495.1 uncultured Steroidobacteraceae bacterium
CGCTCGCGCTACTTGCGCCCGCCACGCCGAACGGCCGTGACCTCGCCGCGGCCCTGGTCGGCAGCCTGCACCTCCCCGCATTCGGCCCCGTCCGCGCCGCGCGCATCGCCGATGGCGTCCTGGAGACCGAGCAGGCGACGCTCCAGGGCAGCGTCATCACCACCTCTCGGCCGGCCGACGGGGCTCCCACGCCATCGGTCGTGCTCGTGCTGGCAAACACCTTCACGCCGGCGGAGCCCGGCGGCGCCTCGGCGGAAGTGACACCGGCCCCGGCCGGCGAGGAGTCGGCCTTCTCGAAGGCGACCGTCGCCGAGAGCCACGAGGCGGACGCCAAGGTCGTCAATCTCGAGGAGGCCACCGTGATCGTGGCCGGTGGTCGCGGAGTCGGTGGCGAGGAGGGCTTCGGCCCGCTGCGCGAGCTGGCCGCGGCGCTCGGCGGCGCCGTCGGCGCCTCGCGCGCGGCTGCCGACGCGGGCTGGATCCCGTACCAGCTCCAGATCGGCCAGACAGGCAAGGTGGTCAAGCCGTCGCTGTACATCGGCGCCGGAATCAGCGGCGCGATCCAGCATCGAGTGGGCATGCAGACGGCCGAGCACGTCATCGCCATCAACCGCGATCCGGATGCCCCGATCGGCGAGTTTGCTGACCTGTTCGTGGTCGGCGATCTGTTCCAGATCGTCCCGGCACTGACGGTCGAAATCCGTCGGCGTAAGGGCGGATAGGGCAGTAGGGTAGATAGATGCCTTCTCTCTTCGGCGGCCGGCGACGGAGCGTGTTCGGGCACGGCAACGAGCTCGGCGTCTACCGCACCGAGCTGTCCGAGCTGACCCAGCGCATCGATCAGGTCCTGGCCACCGTGGTCGAGGAGATCGACGCGCTCCGGCGCCGCGACCTGGACCCCGAGTCCGCGGTCAAGCGGCTCGGCGAGCAGGAGGACGCCCTCGACACGGAGTCGACCGCGCTCCGGGGGATGATGGCCCCCGAGGAGCTCCACGGGCTCCACATGGAGTACGAGGCGAACCTCGAGCGTGCGCTGCGTGGGATCGTGACGGTCGAGCGCGGCTGCGCCATCACGCGCCTCCCGCACCGACCACCCGACGACGAGGAGCCCCCGACGTATTACAAGCGCGGACACGCGAACGTGACCCACGCGCGGATGCGCATGGCCGAGATCGTCGAGGTGCTGCTGCATTGGGAGCCCGGCCGGCCGGCCGATGCATCGGTGGCGGCGCGGCTGGAGCGCACGCGCGAAAGCTGACCGCTCGAGGTCAGCGCGTTCGGGTCACCTTGCCGAGGCCGATCGGCGCATCGGGGCTCATACCGCGTCGCTGTGCCGTGGCCTCGACCAGGAGCTGCCCCGGCACGACGAACAGGAGCGGCGTCAGGGCCTCTGGGAGGATCGACGGCAGCGCCAGGGCGGCGCCGTCATGCCCAAGCGCCGCCTGCGGGCCGCCGATGACCGTCACCCGCCCGCCGCGCGCCGCGACACCGGCCAGTGTCGCGGCCACCAGGTCTCCCATCGGCCCATCCGGCCGAATCGCCAGGATCGGGACATCCGGACCGGCCAGCACCAGGGGCCCGTGCGCGAAATCGGCCGTGGAGTACGCCTCGGCAAAGAGGCCGACTGTCTCCTTGAGCTTGAGCGCCACCTCCATGGCGGTCGCCAGGTTATAGCCACGGGAGACGACCAGCGCGCGGTCGGCCCTGGCCAGGTCCTCGACCGCTGCCCGCCCTGAACCGGCCAGCCACTCGCGCGTGCGTGCCAGGGTTTTGCGCAACGCCTCTGGCAGCCGTGCGAGGCCTTCCGCCAGGTCGCTCGACGGCCGAATCGCCGCCACGAGCGCAGCGACGACTGCGAGCTGAGCGACGTACGTCTTGGTGGCCGGCACTGCCAGCTCGCGCCCGGCATGGCAGCGCAGATGCCACGCGGCGGCGTCCGCGAGCGGTGAGCGTGAGTCGTTCGTGATCGCGACTGTCATGGCGCCTGCCGCCCGGGCCGCGCGAACGACGGCCACGATGTCGGGACTCTGCCCGGACTGGGAAATGGCGAGCACGAGACCGCCGCCCCATGCGACGGGAGCGTCGTAGACGGTGGTGACCGACGGCTTGACCAGGCCCGTTGGCAGGCCAAGGTGGGTCTCGATCAGGTACTGCGCGTAGACGGCCGCGTGGTCGGACGTTCCGCGGCCGGCGATCATCACCCAGCTCGGTCCCTCGCGGCGGATGGCGTCCGCCACGTCGCGCAGCTCGTGGTCGGCGCTCGACACGATGCGCTCGACCGCGGCGGGGATCTGACCGATCTCGCGGCGCATCCGCGAGCCCGCGGGCGCCACCACGGTCATGAGGCCGCCGCGAAGCGCGGCAGGTGCTGCTGGTTCGCGTCGAGCAGCGCCTCGAGGAGCGGTCGCACGTCCCCGATCCGCGGTCCGACCAGCGGATGCGCCTCGAGCGCGGCCCGCACGTCTTCCGGGTCGCCGGACATCGCTGCCCGGATGGCGAGCCGCTCGAAGTCCTTCACGGCGCGGACCAGCTCGAGCATGGCCGGATCCATGGGCGCCTGGGAAAGCGGGTGCGCTCCGTCGCGGCCGATCCGCGCGGGGACCTCGACCACGTCATCCGCGCCGAGCTCGGGGATCGCACCGTCGTTGCGGACATCGACGACCTGGACGTCCCCGGCGCCATCGTGGAGCGATGCGAGCAGCTGGGCCGCAGCCTCGCTGTAGAAGGCGCCGCCTCGATCGTTGAGCAGCGAAGGCTTGGTGTCGAGCGCCGGATCGGCGTACATGTCGAGCAGCCGTCGCTCGAGCTCCATGACCTCTTCGGCGCGCCGGTAGCCTCCCCGCTGCTCGGCCAGGACCTCGTCGAACGCGTAGTAGTAGCGCAGGTAGTACGAAGGCACCGCTCTCAGGCGCCGGATCAGGTCCACAGGCAGCTTCAGGTCATCGGCGATCGAGTCTCCGTGCGAATCGAGAAGCTCTGGGAGGCGGTCCACGCCGTCGGTCCGGGCGCCGGTGATCCAACTCAGGTGATTGAGCCCAACGTGCTCCAGGGCGAGCGCGTCCGGGTCGACGCCGATGCGCGAAGCGAGGCGTCGTTGGAGGGAGATCGCGACGTTGCAGAGGCCGATGGCCCGGTGGCCGGCATCGATCAGCGCCTGGGTCACCACGCCCACCGGGTTGGTGAAGTCCACGATCCATGCGCCCGGCGCAGCCCGCCGCCCGGCCAGCTCCGCCAGCTCAAGCACGACGGGCACGGTTCGCAGCGCCTTTGCCAGGCCGCCGGCGCCGGTCGTTTCCTGGCCGATGGTGCCGAACCGGAGGGGGAGCGTCTCGTCAAGCAGCCGGGCGGCCTGCCCGCCGATCCGAAGCTGGATGAGCACGAACGACGCACCGTCCATCGCCTCGCCGGCATCGCCGGTGAGGGACAGCCGTCCGGTCCAGTCGAGGCGCTTGAGCATGCGTCCGGCCAGGCCGCCGACGATCTCGCGGCGCTCGGCATCGATGTCGTGGAGGACGAGCTCGTCGACCGGCAGGCGGCTGTGGCGCGCCGCCAGGCCCTCGACCAGCTCGGGGGTATAGGTGCTCCCGCCGCCGATGACCGCGACCTTGATGCCCATCGTGACCGCTTGGAACCCCTAGCAGGGACTTGACAGATTGCTTATAACGTTATGAGCAGATGTGGTCAAGAGTTGATCAATCGACCCGAGCATGAGGGCGGCATGGCGCGGTTCCAACTCGAGCGCGGACCCATCCCACTGCATCACCAGGTGTTTCGCGACCTGCGCGCCGCGCTTGACGCGAACGAGTGGCAGCCTGGCGACCGGATGCCGACCGAGCGGGAGCTGGCAGCACGCTATGGCTGCAGCCTGATCACGGTGCGCCACGCGCTCGGCGAGCTCGTGCGCGAGGGACGGATCGAGCGCACCCGCGGACGCGGCACGTTCGTGATGCAGCCGCGCATCGATCGCGACATCGCCGGATCGATGAGCTTCGCCGAGGAGATGCAGCGACGCGGGCTCGACCCGGCCACGCGCCTCGTCACCGGCCGGATCGAGCCTGCCGGGGAGGCCATCGCCGGCTCGCTGGGCATCGCCGTCGACGCGCCGGTGGTGTACCTCGAGCGCGTCCGCCTCGGTGGCGGCGAGCCGCTGATCCTGGAGCAGGCGCGCCTGCCGGCAGAGCGATTCCCCGGGCTGCTGGCGTTCGATCTCGAGCGCCGCTCCCTGTACGACATCCTGTCGGAGCGGTACTCGACGCGGATCATCCGCGCCCGCGAGTCGGTCGAGCCGGTTGCCCTTCGGGCGCGGGACGCCGCGCTGCTCGAGCTTCCGGCACGGTCCCTGGCGCTCCGCATCGACGGCGTCGCATACGCCGCCGACGGGAACCCCGTCGAGACGGCACGCAGCTTCGTCCGCGGCGATCGAACGCGCTACTACCTCGAACGCGACGTGGTTCGCGCGCATTGGCTGAGCGATGCGGAGCCCCTGCGAGCCGCGGTTGCCGGCGTCGGCCGACGCGAGCCGGCACCGGGAGCAGGGGGAGAGGAGGGGCGCGGCTGAACGACACCTCGCCCGGATGGTGGTGGTCAACCCAGATGGAGGCACGACACATGCGTAGCACCGTATTTCGCTCCGGCGCGCTGTTTGCGATCCTGATCCTGATCCTCGCCGCGTGCGGTGGGCAGGGCCAGTCGCAGGCACCGGCCGGGAGCGAGCCAGCCGCCGAGAGCGACGCGCCCGTTGCAGGCGAGCCGGTAGAGATTCGCTGGTTCTGCTGCCTCGGCGCGGGGGACAATGCGGAGACGCAGGTCCCGACCGAGGAGCGCATCGTCGAAGAGTTCAACGCCAGCCACGACGATATCGAGCTGGTCCTGGAGATCGTGGACTACGACTCGGCCTTCGACGCCATGTCGGTCCAGGTGGCGGGCGGAAACGCGCCCGACATCGTCGGTCCGGTTGGCGTATCCGGGTCTGAGGCGTTCCACGGCGAGTGGTTCGACCTGACCGACCTGATCGATTCGACCGGGTATGACCTCAGCCAGTTCACCGAGGGTTCGGTCGAGTTCTACAACGTCGGCGGGGAGGGCCAGGTCGGCCTGCCGTTCGCGATCTATCCGTCGATGCTGTACTACCAGCGCGACATGTTCGACGAGGCTGGCCTCGAGTATCCGCCGCACGTGTACGGCGATCCGTACGTGCTCGACGGCGAAGATGTCGAGTGGAACTTCGACACGCTGCGCGAGGTCGCGAAGCGCCTCACCGTGGACGTCAACAACAACGACGCCACGAGCCCGGACTTCGACCCCACGCAGATCGAGCAGTACGGATACGAGCCGCAGTTCCAGGATCTTCGGGCGGTGGGCTCGTACTTCGGCGCCGGCAGCCTCGTCGCCGACGATGGCACCACGGCGCAGATTCCGGACACATGGCACGACGCCTGGGTCTGGCACTACGAGAACGTGTTCACCGAGAACGTCACGATGACGGAGGCGCTGCGGGATGCGCCCGAGTTCGGCAATGAGAATCCCTTCCATTCCCGTGCCGCCATGGCGCTCTCGCACCTGTGGTTCACGTGCTGCGCGTCCGCGGTCGACGATGCCGGGGATCCGGTCGATCCGAACTGGGACATCGCCGCCGTGCCGGCGAACGACGGCACGTACACGTCGAACTTCAACGCGGATACCTTCCGGATCTGGGGCGGGACCGAGCATCCGGAGGAGGCGTTCGAGGTCCTCACCTACCTGATCGGCGATGCGTCGCAGGATTTGCTCGGCATCTACGGCGGCATGCCCGCCCGTACGGCCGACCAGGACGGCTTCTTCGCCGGCCTGGACGAGCGGTGGACCCAGGGCGTCGACTGGCAGGTTGCCCGGGACGGCGTGGCGTACGCCGACAACCCGAGCTTCGAGGGGTGGACGCCGGCCTACCAGGAGGCGTTCGCCGCGGTCGTCTCGTTCGGCTCCGTGCTGCGGACCGACGCCGACCTCGACATCGAAGCGGCCATCGAGGACTTCCGAGAGGAGCTCCAGGCAATCTTCGATAGAGCCGAGGAGTGACCGATGGGCCCGCCCGCCGTCCGCGGCGGGCGGGCCCCCGCACCCCAACGGAGCATGAAGATGGCGATCGTCGAGATGGATTCCACCAAACTGCCCGCCGGCCGTCAGCCGCGCTTCAACCTCTCCCGCACGGAGGCCCTGTGGGGCCTGGCCTTCATCTCGCCGTGGATCATCGGCTTCCTGCTTCTGACCCTGGTGCCGATGATCGCCACCCTCGGCTTCACCTTCACCAACGTCAGCCTCACCCAGGATCGACCGCTTCGGTTCGTCGGCCTCGACAACTACGAGCACCTCATCAGTGACCCCCGCACCTGGGATGCCCTGCTCGTCACGCTCCAGTTCGCGGCCTTCGCCATCCCGCTCGGGCTGCTGCTGCCGTTCTCGATCGCGCTCCTGCTGAACAGCAAGTCGCTGCGCGGATCGCGCTACTTCCAGGCGCTCTTCTTCATGCCCTTCGTGATCCCGTTCGTCGCCGCCCTGTTCGCCTGGGGCGGCATGCTGAATCCGGAGGCGGGCTGGATCAACGGGGTCCTCGATGCGTTCGGGATCCAGGGGCCGGACTGGCTGAACGATCCGAACTGGATCTACCCGGCGCTCGTCATGATCGGCCTGTGGGGCATCGGCAGTGCGATCATCGTCAACCTGGCGGGGCTTCAGAACGTGCCCACCGAGCTGTACGACGCGTCACGCGTGGACGGAGCCGGCTGGTGGGCCCAGCTGCGCCACGTGACCCTACCGCTGATGTCGCCGGTTATCTTCTACAACATCACCCTCGGCACGATCGGCGTGCTCCAGTACTTCCTCGTCCCGCTCGTGCTCAACTCCGGCGACGGACGGCCGGGTGGCACGACGTTCTTCCTCAACGTCCACATCTACAAGACGTTCTTTACATTCCAGGACATGTCCGCCGGCGCGACGCTGGCGTGGTTCCTGTTCGTGATCATCCTGGCCATCACCCTGGTCCTGTTCTGGAGCGCCCGCTACTGGGTCTACTACGCCGGGGAGACGAAGTAGGTGGCCAGCGAGGCGGAGCTGATCGGCGCGCCACCCATCCCGGTCGTTGAGGTCGAGGAGGCCAGGCCCCGGCGCGTGCAGGCCCCGCGCTTCAAGTCGTTCGCGGTGACCTTCTTCGCGGTCGTGCTCCTTGCGGCATTCCTCTCGCCGATGCTGCGCACGGTCACGATCGCACTGAAGTCATCGGAGCAGATCACCACGCCGAACGCGCCGCTCTGGCCGGCGGAGGCGCAGAAGTTCGAGTACGAGGGCCGCGAGTACGACGTGTACCACCTCACCCTCGACGGGGTGGAGCGCGACCTCGCCCTGGTGGTCAAGGGGCGCCAGGAGAGCCAGTTCATCGATCCGGCCAATGTCGATGCCGGCCTGGTCACGTGGGAAGGCTCGTGGCGTACGCTCGAGCAGTCATGGGAGTTCGCGCCGAACTGGAGCAACTTCGGCGAGGCGTGGGAGATCATCGACTTCCCGCGGCTCGTCTTCAACACCGCCGCACTGGCCTTCATCGGGACGTTCGGCACGCTGCTGTCGTGCGTGGTCGTGGCCTACGGCTTCTCGCGGTTCCGCTTCCCCGGTCGCAACATCCTGTTCCTGCTCCTGCTCTCGACGATCTTCCTTCCAGCCGCGGTGACGCTGATCCCGACCTACACGATCTTCGTCAAGCTCGGCTGGGTGGGGACCTGGCTCCCGCTCCTCGTCCCGGCCTTCTTCGCCAACGCGTACGACGTGTTCCTCATGCGGCAGTACTTCATGACCCTGCCCCGAGAGCTCGACGACGCGGCGAAGATCGACGGAGCCGGCCCGCTGCGCATCCTCACCTCGATCATCATTCCGCAGTCGTGGGCGGTCATCGTGGCCGTCGCGGTCTTCCATATCGTCTACACGTGGAACCTGTACTTCGAGCCGCTGCTCTACCTCTCGGCCAAGCCCGACCTGCAGCCGATCGCCACCGGGCTCGCCGCGTTCAACAGCATCTACAGTGAGCAGGTGGAGCTCGTACAGGCAGCGACCCTGATGACGCTGGTGATTCCGATGGTTGTCTTCTTCATGGCCCAGCGCTTCTTCATGCGCGGCATCGTGATCACCGGTGTCGAGAAGTGAGCGCTGCGCTTCGAGTCGCTCTCACCTTCGACGCCGAGCACCCGGACCGGCCACACCACGGCGACAACGCGGCGTGGGTCATGGACGAGCTTCGACGCCTCGACGTGGCCGCGACGTTCTTCCTCCAGGGCCGATGGGTCGAGGCGTATCCCGACCTGGCGCGACGCGTTGCGGCCGAGGGCCACCTGGTCGGGAACCACTCTTTCTATCACGCCCGCATGCCGCTCCTGAGCCACGACGGCTTCGACGAGGACGTCCGCGAGGCCGGCCGGGTGATCCAGGAGGTGACCGGCGTCGATCCGCGGCCGTGGCTGCGATTCCCGTTCGGCGCCGGTGCCGATGAGCCCGAGCTCGTCGAGCGGCTGCAGGGGCTCGGCTATCGCCACGTCGGGTGGGACGTGGAGGTCTTCGAGTGGGACCCGGGTCGTTCGTCGAGTGAGGTCGCGATGAACGCCGTCGACGGCGTGGCCGCTCACGGCGACGGCGCGATCGTGCTGCTCCACACGTGGCCCGATCCCGTCGCTCCGGCGCTGGCCGAGGTGGTCGAGCGGCTGCGGGAGCGCGAGGCTCGATTCGTTCGCGTTGACGAGCTGGATCTCGCCACGGACCTCACCTCCGTCGCCTCTCCGCAGCCCGCGGTTCCGACGCCGGCCGGGTGAGTGACTCGCGCGCTGCCGTCCTCGCCGTCGACGGCGGAAACTCCAAGACCGACCTGGCGCTCGTCTCGCGGTCGGGCGATCTGCTGGCGCTGGTGAAGGGCCCGACCATGTCCCATCAGCAAGTGCCGATCGAAACCGGCATGCAGCGGCTGCGAGGCTTCGTGGACGAGGCGCGCGGCACCGGTGGTGTGAGCGGACCCATCGCGATCGGCAGCTTCTGCCTGGCCGGCGCCGACTTCCCGCGCGACGTTCGCCTACTGAGGGACACGATCGGCGCGCAGGAGGTCGCCGGCCGCATCGAAGTTCGCAACGACGCGTTCGCCGCGCTGCGCGCCGGCTCGCCGTCGGGCTGGGGCGTGGTCGTGATCTGTGGTGCCGGCGTCAATGCGGTCGGCGTCGGGCCCGACGGACGGGAGGCGCGCCTGGCGGGGATCGGCGACCTGTCCGGCGATTGGGGTGGGGGACAGGGCGTCGGCGCGGAGGCGCTGTCCGCCGCGGTGCGCGCCCGGGATGGTCGCGGGGCGCGGACGTCCCTCAGCGCGCTCGTGCCGCAGGCGCTGGGCAAGCGGCGGCCGATCGACGTCACGCGCGCGATGTACGACGGGGAGATGAGCCAGCGGCGGCTTCAGGACCTGGCGCCGGTGGTCTTTGCGGCCGCCGGCGACGGCGACGCCGTCGCGCGCGCGATCGTCGACCGCCTGGCAGACGAGCTGGCGGTGATGGCCGTGGCGATCGCGCGCCGCCTGCGCGTGGCACGTCGCGAGGTCGACATCGTGCTCACCGGAGGCGTCTTCAAGACGGATGAGCCGGGGTTCGACGCGCGGCTCGAGGACCGGCTGCACGCCGCCCTGCCTCAGGCCCGCACCAGACGGCTGACCGAGCGCCCCGTGCTTGGCGCCGCGCTGCTCGGACTCGACGGTCTGGGAATCGCACGAGGGGGCGCCGTCGAGCGCAGACTCCGCTCTGAGTTCGCCGCCAGCGCCTCGGGTTGACCGCCTTCCTCGCATCAGGCCACGCACGTGCGGCACGACTGCACGACTGCACGACTGCACGACTGCACCTACGACCGCTGACAGCGGTGACGCGGTGGGATGGACCTCCGATCGCTCGAGGGTGGCACATCTTGTGGTATGGTTCGACGCGGTACCACCACTGGTATAGGAGCCGAGTCACACCGATGCGATGCCCACGCTGCGAGAACCCGAGCACCCGAGTCATCGACTCGCGCGACCTCGAGGCAGGCAGCACCATCCGCCGCCGCCGCGAATGCGAGGCGTGTGAGTATCGGTTCACCACCTACGAGCGGCCGGAAGGGGCGCGGCTGGTCGTCGTCAAGCGTGATGGCAGCCGCCAGGACTTCGATCGCGAGAAGCTGCGCACTGGCCTGCTCAAGGCCCTCCAGAAGCGCCCGGTGACGCTGGACAAGGTGGAGGCCGCGCTCGACGACATCGAGAGTCATCTGCGAGTCCGTGGCGACGCCGAGCTGCCCTCCACCGAGATCGGTCGGCTCGCGACCGATTCGCTGCGCGAGCTCGACCAGCTGGCGTACATCCGGTTCGCATCGGTCTATCACGCGTACGACGACATCGAGACGCTCCAGCGTGAGGTGGATCTGCTCATCCGGCAGCGCTCGGAGACGTAAGATCACCGCCGAATGATCCTGTCCGACCGCGACATCCGGGCCGAGCTGGCGGCTGGCCGGATCGTGATTGATCCCTACACGCCCGAGGCGGTGCAGCCGTCGAGCGTCGACATCCATCTCGGCAACCGGTTCCGGGTCTTCCGCAACAACCGCACGGCGGTGATCGACCCGCGTGAGGAGCAGCCGGAGCTGACCGAGCTGGTCGAGATCGCCGGCGACGAGCCGTTCATCCTGCACCCCGGCGAATTCGTGCTGGGTGCCACCTTCGAGCGCGTCGCCCTGCCCAACGACCTGGTCGCTCGGCTGGAGGGCAAGTCGAGCCTCGGCCGCCTGGGTCTCCTCATCCACTCCACGGCCGGGTACGTCGATCCGGGCTGGGAGGGCACCCTGACCCTCGAGCTCAGCAACGTCGCCAACCTGCCGATCAAGCTGTACGACGGGATGAAGA
>CAYYDA010000045.1:0-7476 GCA_964470495.1 uncultured Steroidobacteraceae bacterium
AGCGGCGGTCACGGCGCCGGCCATCGGGCCGCGGCGTGCTGCGCGGCCACGACGCGCGCCATCGCCTCTCGGCTGGTACGTGCTGGGGACGATGCTTGCGGCCCTCGGTCTCCTCGCGCTCGCGATCAACGTGTCGGGTGGCGACGTCGACCTCGGGCAGTTCTTCGGCCTGGCGCTCGGCGTCATCGGCATCGGCCTGGTGATCGGGACCTGGTGGGGGCATGCCCGGATCCTGATCCTGCTCGGCGTGCTCCTGCTTCCGTTTGCGATCGCCGCCAGCTTCATCACCGTGCCGATCGAGGGCGGGTTCGGCTATCACCGGTTCCGACCGGCCAACGCGGAAGAACTGCGCGACGTCTACCGGCTCGTCGGCGGGAGCGTCGTCCTGGACCTGACGCAGATCCAGGGCGGCGACGAGCCGATCGTCATCACCGCCAGCGTGGCGATGGGGGAGGTCTTCGTCGCCCTGCCCGAGGACGCGGGCTTCGAGCTCGACGCGGCCGTCGGCGCCGGCACGTTGGTCGTGCTCGGCTACGGGAAGGAGGGGACGAGCGTGGAGGACCGGTACGTCCGCGACGGCACCGGCCTGCAGTTCGTCCTCGACCTGGAAGCCGGCATCGGCACCGTCTACGTCGAGAACTGCTGCGCAGCGGTGAACCACTGATGATGTCGCGCCATCCCGCCGACCTCCTATCGCTCGCCTTCGGCCTGCTCTTCGCGGCCATCGGCCTGGTTCTTTCGGGAGGCGGGGACCTATCGCTGGCCTGGGTCGGACCGCTGACCGCGGTCGCGCTCGGCGCCCTGCTGATCCTGGCCGCCCGATCGACACGGACCCCTGTCGACGACACACCACCGGAGGATTGACCGATGCGGCCGTGGCGCTCGACCGTGTTCGTGGTCGTGCCGTTCATCGCCGCCGCGATCCTCGTGGCCCTGCTCTCGGCGCTGCTGGCCGTTCCCCGCTGAGCGCCCTCAGCCCGGCTCGACGTTTCCGGCGGAGCCGTCGACGGTGACGCGCATTCCCGTTCGGAGGCGGGAGGTTGCGTCATTGCAGCCCACGACGGCCGGGATGCCGTACTCGCGCGCGATGATCGACGCGTGGGACGCTGCGCTCCCGACATCGGTCACGACTGCGGCCGCCCGGGTGAAGAGCGGCGTCCAGGCCGGCGCGGTGAGCGGCGCGACGAGAATCTCGCCGGGCTGAAGCTCGTCGAACTGCTCGGGGCCGCGGATGACGCGGACCAGGCCGGTCGCTCGACCGGCCGACGCCGGGACACCCGACACGAGCGCCGTGTCGGATGCAACGGCACCGATGAGCCCTGGGAAGCTGTCCCACAGCCGCTGGATCATCGGGTTCGTGCGCCCGACGAGCGGTGGCGGCACCAGGCGGGCTTGCGCCGCGCGAAGTGACCGGCGGCTCGGCACGTCGACCGTCGGCGCCAGCGCCTCTCCGCCGAGCGCCGAGAGGGCCTCCGCCCGAGTCAGGAAGAAGACGTCGTCCGGCTCCGCAATCAGCCCACGACCGGCCAGCTCCTCGCCGATTCGGAGCACCGCCCGTCGCATGACTGGCCACGCGATCGTCAGCTCGTCGGTCTGCTCCTCACGAATCGGGACGATGTGCTGCGCATCGGCCAGCAGCCGCCGGAACGCGCGGAGACGACGCGGCGAGGACGCCAGCGCCGAGACGGCTGCCGCCTCGGCTGCCTGCCTTGCTTCGACGACGCGGCCGTGCGTGCGGGGCGGCGCCGTCGACCCACCCTCGAGCGGGACGGGCGGATGCCACCAATCGAGCGACGCGATGGCGTGGCGCTTCTGATCGGTGCGCGGCTCGAACCCGGCGAGGAGCGGCAGGTGGCTCCCGCCGAGTGAGCGGGCCAGGTGACGGCGGTGGAACTGAGCCAGGTTCATCTCGAGCTTGTATGCCGCACCGCTCAGCGCGGCGATCGAGGTGAAATACTCGCCGGCGAGCTCGGCCAGCTCGTCGATCAGCGACGGGAGGTCGGCGACGGGGATCGTCTCCACGCGGCGCTCCGCATCGGCCACCGACGCGCGATAGCGCGGCTGCAGATCCTCGCGCCACGTCTTCTCGACGACCGGGAAGCTGTGGCGAACGGTTGGCGGAATGATTCCGGCGATGTGGCGTGGATAGCGAACGGCCTTCACCAACATGCCGGGCAGGCTGCGGAGGAAGGCGCCTCCCGAGATGAAGTTGATCGAGTAGAAATACCAGCCGTTGACCACGACGTGGTACGGCCGCGGTGCGATCTGGCCGATCAACTCGCGGAAGAGCGCGTGCATGCGCTCCTCCATTGCCGTCAGCAGCCACGACTCGAAGAGGGGAGTGATTGGCTCGCCGATCCACTCGCCGAACCGGAGCATCCGCGTGTAGGCGCCGCGGGCGGGGGAGTCCCAGGACACGTCGGGCGGCAGGGCCGTCATCGGCCTGGCCTGGAGGATCCAGAGCGCGCCATCGGCATCGATCGCCCATTCGACGTCCTGCGGCACGCCGCGGGCGTTCGCAATCCGTCGCGCCTCGCTCGCCACGCGCATGGCCTGGCGCCGATCGATGGCGTGCTCGGGCTGGCGGCGAGCGGTCGCGTCATCGCCACGGACGACCCATTCATCACCCGGCGCGGCGCCGGACACCAGCCGCTCCCCGATGCCCCGCACGGCGGTGACGACGCACGAGCGCCGATCACCGCTGATCGGATCCGCGGTCAGCGCGACGCCGGCCGCCACAGGCGCCACCATCCGCTGGATGATCACCGCCATGCGGCGATCGCCGTCGGGCTCGTAGTTGGCGACGCGGGCGGCGCTGGCGCTGGCGAGGCATCGGTCCGTCGCCGCACCAAGGTCGTTGGGTGACACGTCCAGCACCGTTTCATAGAGGCCGGCATACGAATGTTCGGCGCCATCCTCGGCGATCCCGCTCGATCGGACCGCGAACGGACCCGCGCCGAGGTCCCACGAGCCTGCGCCCAGCAGCCACCGGCGTTCGTCTGACGTCATGTCGGCAGCCGCAGCGGTCAGGACGACCCCGTCCGGCACGCGGACGCCAGCGGCGAGGAGCTCGCCCAGGCTGGCGGCCTTGCCGCCGACCTCGCCCGTGTCGGCCATCCGAACATCGCGGAGCCGCCGAACAGCCGTCGAGATCATGGTTCGTTCCTCCGGTTGGCGGCCGCGATGGCGGCGCGCACGATCCAGTCCACGTCATCGGCCGCCTCGTCGACCGATGAGCCGAGATGGTCTCGCCACATCCTCAGGGCCGACGACGAGGTGAGGACCGCCAGGAGGCGCGCGATCCGATCCCGATCCCCATCGGGCAGTGTTGGCTCGATCGCATCGGCGATGCGCCGGATCCGCTCGATTCGATGCGGCATGGTGGCACGCCTCGCGTCCTCCGCCGCAGGGCTGACCAAGGCCGCACGAGCGAGGTCGCCAAGCGTGTCGAGGCGGTCGAATAGCGCGCGGACCCCGTCGCGAAGCTCGTCGATGGAGCGCGGATCGGCCACGTCGTCGTTTCCACCGCGTCGCACGACGTGCGGATACAGCGCAGCCAAGAGGTCCGCTTTCGTTCCGAAGTGACGGTAGACCGTGGGGACCGATACACCCGCCTCACGCGCCACGGCGGGAATGGACAGGCTCGCCAATCCTTTGGCCATCACCCGGAGAGCGGCATCGAGGATGCGACCACGCGTCTCATCGGCCTGCTGCGCGCGTAGGTCGCTTCGATAGGCTCGCGGGGACTCGGTTGCGATACGATTCATATTGTGAATATACGAACCGTGTCAAGAGCGTGGGGCCGCCGGAGACCTCTAGCCGGCGTTGGCTCTGCTGGGGACCTCCTGAAGGAGCCACGTGTTGCCGTCGGGATCGGCAAAGGTCGCGTACGAAAAGTAGTCGCGGTGCTCCGGGTCGGGACCTGCCGCCTGGCCTTCCGGGCCATAGTGGAAGATGTCGCTCACCGGGATGCCGCGCTCCTTGAGCTCCCGATGGGCCGGCTCGACGTCGCTCACAACCAGATACGTGGATCGGTATGAACCGGGTTCCGACTGGTCCATGCCGGCGCCGAAGGTGATCGAGCAGTCCGACCCGGGCGGCGTGAGCTGCACGACGCGCATCCCGGGTGCCGGCTCGGTATCGACATCAAGGTTCCACCCGGCCTGCTCGTAGAACGCCTTCGCGCGGTCGACATCGGCCACGGGCAAGGTGATCGCTTCGATGCGGTAGCTCATCGGTTGGCCTTGCCGGTCAGGTGCAGCGTGTCCGACGAGTCTCGGTGCGCGCCCGTGCTGCCGACGTGCTTCGTGCTGATCGTCGGGCCGTTCTTGATGACGTGAACCAGCGCCATCGCATGGCCGCGACCGAGGTCGTAATCCTCCTTCAGCCAGGCCACGATGACTGCGGCCTTGGTGTCGGGAGCGTCGAGCCCCTTCTCCCTGGCCATCGCCACGAACTCGGCCGGCGTCTTGCCGGTCTTCTCCTCGATGTTGTCGAGGTACGCCTGGAATGACACGGGTGCTCCTTTCGGGCGAGTCCCTGATGCAAGCAGAATAATGGCGGCGATGAGCCGAACCAGGATGCACGCCGACGAGATCGAGACCGATGCGTCGCTCGTACGCCGTCTCCTCGCCGGCCAGTTCCCACACTGGTCCGGTCTGCCGATCGAGCTGGTGGCGTCCTACGGCACCGATCACGACATCTATCGGCTCGGCGAGCACCTGGCGGCGCGGCTGCCGCGCATCGGGTGGGCCACGAAGCAGGCGGTGACGGAGGCGGAGTGGCTGCCGAAGCTGGCCCCGCACCTGCCGCTCGCGGTTCCGGTGCAGCTCGCGATGGGGCATCCGGCCGAGGGTTACCCCTACGACTGGTCGGTCTACGAGTGGCTGCTGGGCGACAACGCCAACGGCACGATCGGCGACCAGGACCAGGCGGCCGTCGATCTCGCGGACTTCGTGAAAGCGCTGCGCAGGGTCGACACGAACGGGGCTCATCCGCGTCGGGTGGGGAGTCGCGGCGGACCGCTCGCGGAGGGTGACGAGCAGATTCGCAAATCCATCGCTCAGCTGGGGGACCGGATCGACCGCGCGGCCGCCCTTCGCGCATGGGAGGAGTCGCTCGAGGCTCCGGCGTGGGACGGCGACGAGGTGTGGGTCCACGGCGACCTGCTGCCGGGCAACCTGCTGGTCATCGAGGGCCGCCTGTCGGCGGTCATCGACTGGGGTGGGCTCAACGTGGGCGATCCGGCCTGCGACCTCCAGCCGGCGTGGAACGTGTTCGCGGGTGAGAGCCGAGAGCGGTTCCGAGCCGAGCTCGCAGTCGACGACGCGTCCTGGCTGCGTGGCCGCGGCTGGGCGCTTTCCCAGGCCGTGTCGGCGCTTCCGTACTACTGGGACACGAACCCCGGGATGATCCGCCAGGCGTCACATGCTCTGGCAGAAGTGCTCGCCGACGTCAGGGTCGAACGACGCTGACCGATGGCCGGCGCATTCGGGCCCTCACGATTGTCGGCACATTCAGGCCACAGCCGCATTAACGATGTGGGATGGCGCTCGCGCGCCTCAATGCAGGCTCAGGGCCGCAGATGACCGTTCCTGCGGCCCGTCGGGCGCGTAATGCGGCCTCCACCTGAATATGCCGGTACGCCGCGCGGCCTATGGGCTTGACAATAGTGTGTGACACACAGTAATGTCATGGACATGATTGATGCCGAGCTGCTGGGAACCCATCGGCAGGAGCTGCGCCGCGGGACGGTCGTGCTCGCCTGCCTCCTCGCGCTGCGGACTCCGGGGTACGGGTACGCCCTCCTCAAGACGCTCGACGCGGCCGGGATCCCGAGCGACGGGAACACGATCTACCCGCTGCTGCGCCGGCTGGAGGAGCGAGGGCTGCTCGAAAGCGAGTGGAACACCGAGGACTCGCGTCCGCGGAAGTTCTACCGGACCAGCCCCGCCGGAACCGCGATGGCAGCCCAGCTGATGTCCGACATGACCGACCTGACCGAATCACTGCACAACCTGAACGGAGGAACGACCCGATGACCTCGCTCACCGAGCGCTACCTGGCGGCGGCGCTCCGCGGCATACCCGAACGACAACGCGGCGACGTCGAGGGCGAGCTGCGATCGTCGATCACCGACGCGGTGGAGGACCGCGTGGCGGCGGGGGAGGACCGTGTCGCGGCCGAGAAGGCCGTGCTCGAGGGCCTCGGCAACCCGGCGCGCCTGGCAGCCGAGTACGCGGGGCGCCCGCTCCACCTCATCGGCCCCGAGCTGTTTCTCGTCTGGCGCTACGTGCTGCTGCGTCTGGTTGCCGTCGTGGTGCCGATCGTCTTCCTGGTCATCACCGCCGTCGAGCTGATGGACGGGGCCGGTTACGCCGGCGCGCTCATCGAGGGCATCGGGGTCGCATTGGCTACGGGCGTTCAGCTGGCCTTCTGGGTGACGCTGGTGTTCGCGTTCATCGAGCGGGCCGATGCTGCTCGCGACGCGCGGACGGAGATCGTCGGTGCAAGCGGCCGATGGACGGTCGACATGCTCCCCGATCCAACGGCCGAGCGCGTGAGCGTCGGCGACATGGTCGGGGAGTTGTTCACGACGCTGCTGACGATCGGCGGCCTCCTCTTCCTTCGCGACGTCTCGTGGGCCAGGGGCGCCAATGGCGAGGTCATCTCCCTGTTCGACCCCGCCCTCACGGACTTCTGGTTCCCGGTACTGATCGCCCTCCTCGCGGCGCTGGCCGTGGTCCAGGTTGTTGTCTACATCGTGGGCCGATGGACGATCCCGCTGGCCATCGGCTTCACCGTCCTCGAGGTCGCGTTCGCGGTGCCCGTCATCGTGCTCGCGCTGAACGGAACGTTGATCAACCCGGCGTTCGCGACAGAGGTCGGATGGCCGCCGCTCGCCGAGCGGGACGGCATCGTGATGCTGGCGATCGCCGCGGGGGTCACGCTCGTCACCGCGTGGGAGATCTTCGACGCCTTCCGGCGCGCCCGACGCGCGCCGCGTGCCCAGCCGATCGCCGGCCTCGGGCAGACCCTGAGCTGAAGGAGGACCCCGATGGCAACCGAGCATCAGGCGCGGGAGCCGCGCCTCCCGCCGCGCTGGTTCGTCCGAACAGCGTGGGTGGTCCACCGAGCGATCTACCGGCTCAGCCGCGGTCGCTTCGGCCTCTGGCGCGCGAACGGACCGAAGTGGGGGACCTTCCGCCTGACGACGGTCGGACGGCGGAGCGGCAAGAAGCGCCAGGCGATCCTGGGCTACTACGAGGACGGGCCGAACCTCGTGACGGTGGCGATGAACGGCTGGGCCGCCCCCGAGCCTGCCTGGTGGCTCAATCTGCAGGCGCACCCGGACGTCACGGTCGAGATGACCGATGGACCCCGGGCGGTTCGTGGGAGGGCGGCCGAGGGCGAGGAGCGGGATCGGCTGTGGGCCATGTTGCGCGGGACCGACGACAACCTGGACGGCTACCTGAA
>CAYYDA010000045.1:7576-10723 GCA_964470495.1 uncultured Steroidobacteraceae bacterium
CGGAGCTGGCGACCGAGGCCGCAGAACGCTCCGGGCTCGAGCCGGCCTTCACGTTGTCTGCCGAGGAGGCAGGATGGTACAAGCCGCGTGCGGAGATCTACCGGTTGGCCTGTGACCGGATCGGCGCGGAGCCGGCGGATATCCGATTCGTCGCCGGCGCATCGTACGACGCGCTCGGCGCCGCGGCCGTCGGGCTGCGAACCGTCCTCGTTGCCCGGCGCCCGCAGATGCGTCGGCTCCCTGACGAGGTCGCCGTCGTGGATTCGCTCGGGGATGCGCTCGGGATCGGTTGACGATCTACGCGGATGGGAGACTGAGTGTTAGGCTTCCGCGATCCCGAGCATCCGTGTCGAGAGGGAGGACGTAGACATTATGCGATACCGAAACGCACGGCAGTCGCACGGCCGGCCAGCGCAGGCGCGACGCAATGGGTTCGGACCGTCGATCGCGGCTGTCGCGCTCATCCTGGCCGCGTGCCAGGGCGGCGGTGACGAAGCAAGCGACGGCGGTGGCGACGGCGGCAGTGGCTACCCGGACGGCACCATCACCGTCATCGTGCCCTTCGCCGCGGGTGGACCGACCGATACCGTCACGCGGCTCATCGGCGAACCCATGGCGGCCGAGCTCGGCGTCGAGATCGTCGTCCAGAACGTCGAGGGCGCCGGTGGCACGGTGGCCGCCGACCAGGTGGCGAACGCGGAGCCGGACGGCTACACCGTCCTGATGCACCACATCGGGATGTCGACGGCGCCCACGCTCTATCCGGACCTCACCTACGACCCACTCGAGGACTTCGAGATGATCGGCCTGGTGACGGAGGTGCCGATGACGTTCATCGGCAGTCCGGAATTCGAGCCGACCACCATGGAGGAGCTGATCGCCTACGTCGAGGACAACCTTGACACGGTGACCTACGCCAATGCGGGAGTCGGCGCGGCGTCGCAGCTGTGCGGCCTGCTGTTCGAGACCGCCACCGGGCTGGACCTGACCGAGGTCCCATACGACGGAACCGGTCCGGCGATGGATGACCTGCTCGGCAACCAGGTCGACTTCATGTGCGACCAGACGACGAACACGGCGGAGCGCATCCTCGGCGACGAGGTCCAGGCGTACGCAGTCACGACGCCCGAGCGCATCGAGGCGCTGCCGGACGTACCGACCACCGAGGAAGCGGGGTTGGCCGACCTGCAGGTCACCGTCTGGCACGGGCTCTACGTGCCGGCCGGCACTCCGCAGGAAGCGATTGACGCATTGAACGCGGCGCTCAAGGTCGCACTTGCCGACGACAGCGTGATATCGCGCATGGCTGAGCTCGGCACCGCGCCGGTTCCGGAGGATCGTGCGACGCCGGAGGCGCATCGGGAGCAGCTCGAATCGCAGATCGAGCTGTGGCGACCGATCATCGAAGAAGCCGGCGTAGTGGCCAGCTAGGCGCGCGACTCACGGGGATGGGGCGGCGGCTTCGCCGCCCCATCGGTCTACATCGCCGAGGAGGAGTTTGGTGCCGCAGGTCCGTCTCGCGCTCAAGGACGTCCTGGCCGGGGGCACGTTCATCGCGCTCGGTGTGGCATTCGCCGCGGGTGCACTGACGTACGACATCGGTTCACCAGTGCGCATGGGTCCCGGCTACGTCCCGCTGGTGCTCGGCGTGGTGCTGGCCGGCCTGGGGGTCCTCGTCATCGCCAAGGGCTTCATCGCCGGCGAGGGCGATCCGATCGGCGAGGTCGATTGGCGCGCGGTGGTCCTGATCACCGCCGCGCTCCTCTTCTTCGGCCTCACCGTCCGCGGGCTGGGTGTGGTCGGGGCGCTGTTCGGGGCCTCGCTCCTCGCGGCGCTGGCTCGCTCGCAGACGTCGGTCCGCGAGGCGCTCGTCATCGCGGTGGGGCTCACCGCGCTCTCGGTCGTCATCTTCATCGTCGCCCTTCAGCTGCGTCTGCCCCTCGTCGGCTCCTGGATCCCGCTCTAGAGGCGGCCGATGGAGCTGTTCGACAACCTCGGCCTCGGACTCGAGACGGCGCTGCGCGTCGAGAACCTGCTCTACTGCCTTATCGGAGTGGTCCTTGGTACCGCGGTCGGCGTCCTGCCGGGGATCGGTCCGACGGCCACGATCGCGCTGCTGCTGCCGATCACCTTCAACTTCGAGCCGGTGTCAGCCCTGATCATGCTGGCCGGTATCTATTACGGAGCGCAGTACGGCGGATCCACGACCGCGATCCTGATCAACCTGCCCGGCGAAACGTCGGCTGCCGTCACCGCCATCGACGGACACGAGATGGCGAAGAACGGGCGGGCGGGACCGGCGCTTGCGGCGGCTGCCATCGGCTCGTTCATCGCCGGCTCCGTCGGAACGATCGTCGTGGTCCTGTTTGCGCCGCCCCTCGCCGCCGTGGCCCTGACGTTCGGCTCACCTGAGTTCTTCTCGCTGGTGGTACTCGGGCTGATCGCGTCGATCGCCCTGGCGCGGGGCTCCACGGTCAAGGCGCTCGCGATGATCGTGCTGGGGCTCCTGTTCGGCACGATCGGCGCGGACACGCTCGGCACCGGCACCCCGCGATTCACGTTCGGCGTTCGCGAGCTGTTCGACGGGATCAACTTCGTCTCGGTGGCGGTGGGCATGTTCGGCATCGCCGAGATCCTGCGAAACCTGGAGGACGAGAAGACCCGCAAGCTGGTCACGGGGACGATCTCGAGCCTGTGGCCGACACGCGAGGACTTCCGACGCATGGTCGGCCCGATCGTGCGTGGCACCGTGCTGGGCTCCGGGCTGGGATTCCTGCCGGGCGCCGGCCACGTCCTGGCGTCCTTCGGTTCGTACTCGATCGAGAAACGGCTGTCGAAGCGCAAGGAGGAGTTCGGGCACGGCGCGATCGAGGGCGTCGCCGGACCTGAGTCGGCGAACAACGCCGCGGCGCAGACCTCGTTCATTCCGCTGCTCACGCTGGGGCTGCCGGCGCACCCGGTGATGGCGCTCATGATCGGCGCCTTCATCATTCACGGCATTCACCCAGGCCCGAGCGTCATCGAGGACGAGCCGGCACTCTTCTGGGGCCTCATCGTATCGATGTGGATTGGGAACCTGTTCCTGGTGCTCCTCAACCTGCCGCTCATCGGGATCTGGGTGAAGATGCTGACGATCCCGTACAAGAT
>CAYYDA010000046.1:0-10495 GCA_964470495.1 uncultured Steroidobacteraceae bacterium
GGTCGCTGTCGGTGCTGAAGCAATCGCCCACTGCCAGGTCGAAGACGCTCGTCTCCTCGCCCTCACCCGGGCTTGCATCCGCAGACGCCGTCGGGGCGTCGGAGGCCGATGCTGATGGCGCTGGGACGGAGGATCCGTTGGTCGGACTGGCAGGCTCAGATCGATCGGCGTCGGAACCTGGCGCCGATGCGATGAGCAGCGTGCCGATTGCGATCAGCAATACGACGACGGCGATGGCTACGACAAGCAGGACTGGAGCCGCCGACTCGCGGAACCGAGATGTGGCTTTGGTTGGGCTCGGTCGTCCGGTCGCCGCTCCCGCGGCGGCGGCTTCGAAGGGCTCAGACTTCATCTCGGGCCTGTCGACAGCCGCGTCGGACGAGACAGGCGATACCGTCGATTCGCGTGCACCGACCTGTGCGAGGTCAGCCGGCGCTACGGTCGCGGGGAGCGTCACGGTGCGCTCATTGTCCGGAGCCCCAGCGGGTGAAGGATCAGCCGTCCGGGACGCATCGGTAGGTGGTCCGTAACTATTCGCCTCCGAGTTGCCGCGCAGGACATAGAAGACGAGAAGAACGAAAGCGGCGAGCGGGATGACGCCGATTAGAAGCCACCACCCGCTGCGACCTGTGTCATGTAGCCGCCTAACCGACACCGCCAACCCCGGAATGAGGCTGCCCAACCAGATTATCGTGAGCACCAGGAATCCGATGCCGGCAGACTCTCGGGTCGCAACTGTCAGGAATAGGCTCGCGTAGATCGCAGCGACGTAGGCGGCAATGAACCACCAAAACTCACTTCTCGAGGCTCTTCCCCGGAAGTTGAAATAGTTACGGTATGCGGACCTAATGGCCGCTAGAGGTGACACTCTGGAACCTCGGTCCTATGCCCCGGCCACGTCCCGTTGTGGCGGACGCGCGTGGGTGCACTCAGTCAGCTTTGGCGAAATCGATTCAGCCAGTCGGTTCCGTTGTCGATCTGCTGAGGGACTTCCTCGCGCCACGAGGTTCCCGAGCCGACCGTATCACACGGGCTCGCGCACACGGAACGCCGATATGCGGATGCCATGTTCGCGAGGCGCCCGAGTTTCGGACGCCACAGACCCGCCAGTGGCCGCGGAGGTATAGGGAACCAGCGTGGCCGCGCTCCTTCGCGTCGTCCATCCGGCGCCGGCGGCGGCCGTCGTCACCCTGTCGGCTGCGCTCGCGGCGATCCTGAGCCAGCAGGCCGGCGCCTCGCCGTTCACCGGTCGAGTCGTCCTCATCACGCTGAGCGTGCTCGGCTCGCAGATCGTGACCGGCGCCATAAACGACTGGGCCGACCGCGGGCGCGATGCCGTCACACAACCTTCGAAGCCGATCCCCGCCGGCAGGGTGAGTCCGCCGACGGCCCTGGGCCTCGCAGCCGTTGGGCTCGTTCTCCAGGTTGCGTCGTCGGTACCGCTCGGCGCGACCGCCCAGATCCTGGGCCTGCTCGCGGTTGGGTCGGCGGTGGCCTACGACCTATGGCTGTCGCGAACGGCCGCCTCGTTCGTGCCGTACGTGGTGAGCTTCGCCATCCTGCCGATCTGGATCGCGGCAGGAATCGGAGTGCCGCTCGAGCGGGTGGCCCTGGCATCGGTGCTGGTCGGGCCGTTCGCTGTCGCGGCGCACCTCGCCAACACCCTCAAGGACTTCGACGGCGACGCCGCGATGGGTTCGGGCAACCTCGCCCAGCAGCTCGGGAGGAGGCGGGCCACCGTGCTGGCGGTGACGCTTGCCATCGGCGTCGGCCTGGGCGCGGGCATCGGCCTCGCGATCGGTGGCCGGCTTGGGCTGCCGTCGCTGGCGCTCGGCGTGGTCGGGCTGCTCGCCGTCGCTCAGGGGATCGGCGGGGCGCGTCGACTGTGGGCCGGCATGCTGGTCGCAGCCGTCAGCTGGACCGCAGCCTGGGCCCTCGCCACCGGCTGACGCGGGAATCGGAGTTGGCGGCCGCGTACAGGGTGAGCCGACCGAACGTCCGGGAGCCGAGTCGAACGAGGTTAGGCTCGGCAGCCGGTCCTGCCCGCCTGTGGGCAGGCCGGGCGGACGAGCCTCCCCACGCTCCTATCGGCTCGTGGCCGATCGGGACGCGTCAGATCGCGTCGTCGAGCTCCATCTCCTCGTCATCGGTCTCTTCGGTGAGCTTGAGCCACACGAACAGGCCGGCGAGGATGGTGAGCGGGATGACGATGAGCGCCGCAAGGAGGGCGCCGATGCTGATGAGAAGGACCTTGATCGCCTTCATCGAATGAGTCTCCCCTGGCTACTTCGCGCCGGTCTTCCCCGGCGCGGTCTGCTGTCGTTGCGCGGGCGCGGACTCGATCATAGCCAACATCTCGTCGCGCGTGAATTCGGAGAGCTGGTGCCCGGCGCCGTGGGATCCGGCGACGCCCAAGAGCCGCAGCACGTAGGTGCCCTCCTGCTCTAGGAAGAAGACGTCGTGGGCCTTCTGTCCGTCGATGTAGGCGCCGAGGATGCGAAGCGAGAGCTCGTAATAGTTCAGGAGATCGGGATGCGCACGGTCGTGATCGGCCGTGCCGCGCTTGGCATCGTTGAGCTCCATCAGCTCGCCGACCTGGTCGTCGGTCAGCTCGTATGTGCGCTTGACGAGCGCCCCGAGGCTGTCGGAGTCGCCCCCGGCACCGGCCATCGCCAGTCCCTGGAGGACGAAGCCACCTTCCAGCTCGATAAGCAGGATCTCCTTGAGCCGCTCGGTGTCGGCGTATGCGCCGATGCTGCGCAGGACCTCTTCCCAATCCTGGCGCGGGCTTCCGTCGTAGATTCGCATGAGGCTCGGGCGTCCCTCCGGTTGCTCGCCGACTGGCCGCGTGAGCATAGCGCTCGGTTCGGTCAGGTCAAGGCCGATGCGATGCCGCCCGCGGTGCGCGCGTTGCTCACGATCAGGCCGATATTCACGCCGAGCGCGCGTCCGCCCGACGCTCGTGCGATGTACCCGAGCAGGTGTGGCGTCACGGCCCCGCCGCGGACGTCGGACGCCTCCGCGTCTCGCAGCCCGTCGGCGATCCAACCGTCCACCTCCGCCGAGTCGAGCGCCAGCTGGGCCGGAGGCGGCTGGACGATCAGCATCCCGCCCGCCCCCGGCAGCGCCCGATGGGCCCGGATCGCCTCCGCGGCTTCCACGGCGCCCTCCACCCGGTGCGTGAGACGGATCCCGGAGCCGATGCTGTAGAAGCCGGGCATCTCGTCCACGCCGTAGCCGACGACGGGCACGCGCCTCGTCTCGAGCATCTCGAGCGTGGCGGGCAGGTCGAGGATCGACTTCGCGCCGGAGCTGACGACAGCGACCGGCGTGGCGGCGAGCTCGTCGATGTCGCTCGACACGTCGAATGACCACGTGGCGCCACGGTGGACGCCGCCGATGCCGCCGGTCGCGAACACGGCGATGCCGGCCATGTGGGCGAGGCGCATCGTGGCGCTGACCGTGGTCGATGCCAGCCGTCGCGCCGCGAGCAGCGGACCGAGATCGCGAGACCCCGCCTTTGCGATGTCCTCCTGCGGATCGGCAAGGCGCTCGAGCAATGCCCGGTCCGCGCCGACCACCAGCCGGCCGGCGTCGATGGCGGTCGTTGCCGGCACCGCGCCGGACTCGCGGACGGCGGCTTCGGCGGCCAGGGCGGTCTCGAGGTTGTGGGGCACCGGAAGCCCCTGCGCAATGAGGCTCGACTCGAGCGCGACGACGGCGCGCCCCGCCTCCAGGGCGTCCCGCACCTCGTCCGCGATCCGAAGGTACGGCGAGCTCATCCGGACCGCGGAGCCCGTGCCGTCTCCGCTTCGATGCGACCCTGGGCTCCCGACGTACGTGCCACGGCCGCGCCTCGCTCGGCCGCGGCAGCCAGTGCGCGTTCCAGCTCGTCGGGCGCCGGCGGCCAGATCGCGCGCGACAGCTCCGCGATGAGCGAGGCGACGAAGGCGTCGCCGGCACCGGTCGTATCCAGCGCCGTCTCACCGGCGGGCGCCCGGGTCTCGACGCTGACCCCACCGACGGTCGCGACCGCGCCCGTGGCGTCGGTGACCACCAGGCCGCCACCCACGGAGGCGGGCGTCGCTCCGAGCGCGGCCGCCTCATCCTGGTTGAGCACGGTCAGATCCGGAGCCAGCGCGTTCGCGGCCGCCAGCCACCCGGCCCCGTCGCCCGGCACCGCGCAGCCGACCAGCACGCGGCGGACGCCACGGTTCGCCAGGGATCGCGCAAGGGCCAGCCCATCGGCTTCGAGGAGGAGGTAGCCGGAGACGACGATCCAGTCGGTCTCGGGGGGCATGCGCTCGCCGGCAGCCGAGGCAAACGGGGCCCGGTTGCTGAGCATGGTCCGCTCCCCCGCTTCGTCGAGCAGAATGACCACGCTGCCGGTGGCGGCGGCCCTCACGGGCGCGAGCCGGACACCCTCGGCCTCGAGTGCCTCGCGCAGGATCGTGGCCGCCGGGTCGTCGCCGAGCCCGCACACCAGGATTGTGTCGACGCCCTGGCGCGCCAGCCGCACTGCGAGGTTCGCACCCTGTCCACCGGGGCCGATCCGGATCTCGGCCGGGACGTCTGCGCCCGGCCGCATCTGCACCGCCGGGCAGACGAGGACGTCAAGCAGCGCGTCGCCGAGCACGACCGCGCTCGTCACAGGGCCCTGCGCGTGGAGAAGCCCTCGCGCGTCGTGTGCCAGTAGCCGAGCTCCGGGTCGGCGAGGCGCCAGCAGAGCCAGGCCGGCTCGCCATCCCGGACGGTCGGGATGTCGACCAGCCCGGCATCCAGGTCACGGATCACCACCCCGAGCGATTCCAGGTGGTCGAGCAGGTCGCGCACCCGGGCGCGCAGCCCCTCCGTGGTGGCTTCGAGGCGCGCCTGGCCGTCTGGATCGCCGTTCCCGTCGTGGCGCAGCCGGCGATGCAGCTCGTCGTGGGACGCGTCCGCCCTGCGGCGCTCGATCGCCAGCTGGAGCAGCGTGGCACGGATCTGCGGCAGCAGCCTGCGTGCCTCGTCAACGGTGTAGATCGGGTCGTCGTCCATCGGTCAGGGCCGATGGTAGCGTGCTAGGATCGGCGCCCGGGTGGGCCTGCTCCGCACCGCGACGGCGCCCCCTCGATCGGCCGGAGGTGAGCGCGAACGCGCCATGACCGACGAGCGAGCGCACGCAACGCGCGGCATGAACGACGAGTCTCCCACCGAGGGCGACCCCTACACGGCCTACGACGACTTCAACCTTCCCGCCTACGTCGGCCTGCCCAGCTTCCAGAAGCTCCCCTGGATCACCGATGCGGCGGCGCTGGCCGCCGAACGGCCCGACGTCGCCATCGTCGGCGCCCCGTTCGACGACGCGGTCAGCCACCGCCCGGGCGCGCGATTCGGGCCTCGCGCCATTCGCCAGGCGAGCTACCACTCAGGGGCGATCAACTCGCTCCAACTGGGGATCGAGCCCTACGACTGGCTCAACGTGGTCGACGCGGGCGACGCGCCGGTGACGCCGATGAACATCGAGCGCGGCCACGCCGTGATCGAGCGCAAGGTCTTCGAGGTGGCGAGCTCCGGCGCGATCCCGATTGTGCTTGGGGGAGACCACTCCATCACCTTCCCATCCGCGACCGCGGTCGCTCGATACGTCGCGCCGCGCAAGCTGGGGATCGTTCACTTCGACGCGCACGCCGACGCCGCCAATTCGACATGGGGAACGCTGCGCTCGCACGGCGCGCCGATGCGTCGCCTGATCGAGTCTGGGGCGGTGGCCGGGCGCAACTTCGTGCAGGTCGGGCTGCGCGGCTACTGGCCGGGAACCGAGACGCTCGAGTGGATGCGCGAGCAGGGCATGCGCTGGCACCTCATGACCGAGATCGAGGAGCGCGGCGCCGACGCGGTGATCGCCGATGCGATCGCGCAGGCGCTCGACGGTCCCGAGGTGATCTACCTGTCGGTCGACATCGACGTGATCGATCCCGGCATGGCGCCCGGCACCGGGACGCCCGAGCCCGGCGGCATGCTGACGCGGGAGCTGCTGCGGGCGGTCCGCCAGGTGGTCGGATCGGTCGAGCTGGCCGGCATGGACGTGGTCGAGGTGTCACCGCCGTTCGACAGCGCCGAGGTCACGGCCGCGGCGGCGCATCGGTGCGTGCTCGAGGCGATCAGCGCACTCGCCGCCCGGCGCCGCGATGCCGGAGGCGCCCAGATCGCCAGCCTGGGCTCAGGGTCGGACTCGTCGGGCGGCGGCTAGGCCTCAGCCGCCCACCTTGCGGAACCCGGTCGTCGCAACCTCCTGCCCGTTTCGCGTGGCGGTCACGACGTAGTCGCCGCTCGGCAACGAGCCGACCTGGAATTCGGCCCAGAAGTAGCCGTCGCCGCTGCCCTGGAGCGCGTACGGGCTGCCGGCCAGGGTGCCGCCCGGCCCGTTCACGACGGCGTTCAGCGTGTCGCCGGCGATCGCATCGGTGAAGCGGACCAGGGTGCTGAACTCGTCGGCGTTCGGCGGCAGGTTGTCGACCTGGTCGTTGCACTCGGCGCCACTGATGGAGCGGCACACGAGGACCTCGGCCGTGAACGTGTCGGGTGGCGGAGGCGGCTCGGTCGGCCCCGCAGTAAGTGTGGGCGTGGCCGCGGGCGTTGCGGTCGGGATGGGTGTCGGCACTGGCGTCGGTGTCGCGGCCACGACCTCGCCGCCCGGCTCGCCCACGATGACGCCCTGGCTCGGGGTGGGGTTGTCCGCTGCGGGCTGCCCGGTGCCACGCGGCCAGAAGATGAAGGCCGCGATGAGAACGAGGACGAGCGCTGCAGGCAATCGCAGCCGCTCCAGCTGGCCCGGGGACATGACCTTCATCGGCTCTGCATTTCCGGGGCCCATCGTCAGTGAACGGCGGAGCCTACTCGACGGTGAAGTCCGTCTCCGCGGCCAGTTCCCCGTTGCGTTCGACCCGCACGTCGTAGGTGCCCGGCTCAAGGTTCCCGAACGGGAAGTATGTCCAGCCGTTGCAGACCCTGCCGCAGTTGATGTCCTCGAGGTCGATGGAGCCATTCCCGATGACCGTGCCGTCCTCGGTGAGGACGGTCGCGCTCATCGCGTCGTCCTGTGTGCCGCTTCGGAAGCCGACCCAGACCCAGACCGATCCACTATTGCTTGCGCCGTTCGAGTTGCAGCCCTGGGTCGTCGCACTGCCGGGGATGCACGGCTGCGTCTCGGCCGTGAAGCCGTCGGGAAAGACCACGGGCTCGCCGCTGGCCGCGGGCGACTGGTCGGGGCTGGTATTGGAGCTCGGCGCGACGCTCGACGGTGGGGTCGGAGCCAGGCTCTCGCTGAGCGTGGGGCTCGGTGTCAGTGTCGGATCGTTGACTCCGACGTTGGGGTCGTCGCTGAAAACACCGGCAAGCACGGCGCCACCGAGGAGAGCGAGGACCCCCAGGGCCAGGAAGCCAAGGATTGCGAAGGCTCCGGCTCCGGACGAGCCTCGCCGGCGGCCATCGTCCCACTCGTCGTACGCATATGGATAGCCGTCCTCGTCGGCGGCCTCGTCGTCGAAGTTATCGACGTACGCGACCTCCTCGAGAGGGACGTCGGAGGGCGGTGGCGCCAATGGCGGTGGGGTCGCCTGGGTCGCCGGCCGCGGAGACCAGTCGTCGGCATCGCGCGTGATGTCCGGCCGCGGTCCGAGGGGCGGGACGAGCGACTTCGGCGCAGGATCGGGGTCGGGCGACAGCGGGGCGATCGGCACGACCGCGGGCGCGTGGTCGCGGAACGAGTCCTGCCTCCGCTCGTTGGGCCGTCGCACGCGCCGCGCCTGCGAGTCCTCCGGCTCCGGCTCGAAACGCTCGAAGCCGGTGTCGTCGGCGTCGGCCACGCCACCCCGTCGATAGGGGTCACTGCCGGAGCGCCGCGCGCGGATCCGATCCTGGAGCTCGTCGCGGTCCATGCCACGCGGCCGGATCCGGGCATCCGAGGGAATGGCCGAACCGCACTGGGTGCAGAAGGCGGCCGGTGGCGTCGATCGGTGACAGGTCGGGCAGCGAATCTCGCCCGGCTTCGGGGTCGCCATAACTGCGGCATTGTGACGGTCCCGGGGCGGGATTGCACGCCTGCCCCGTGGGCTACCCTCTTCGGCGCCGATGGAACGCATCAACGTGGTCGGGACCAGCTGTTCCGGCAAGACGACGCTGGCGCGGTCGATTGCGCGGCGGCTGGACCTCCCATCCGTCGAGCTCGACGCGCTCTTCTGGGGTCCCGGCTGGAATCCGGTCCGGCCCGACCTGTTTCGCTCCCGCGTGACCGAAGCGATCGCCGGCGAGCGGTGGGTCCTGGACGGCGGCTATTCCGCCGTCCGGCCGCGGATCTGGGAGCGGGCCGACACCGTCGTCTGGCTCGACTACCCGATGCGTACGGTCCTTGCGCGGTGGGCGCGACGTACGCTCACCCGCCTCCGGACGCGTGAGGAGTTCTGGTCCGGGACCGGAAACCGGGAGCGGCTCAGCCATATCGTGGGCCGTGACAGCCTGCTGTGGTGGATCCTGAGCACGCACCGCCGCCGACGGCGCACGATGGCCGCCGGGCTGGCGGCTCGCCCTCACCTGCGCCAGATCCGCCTGCGCTCACCGTCCGAGATGGCGCAGTGGCTGGCCACGGTTCAGCCGTCTTCGAGCCCCTCGACCACCACCGGCGCGATCGCATCCGCCCAGAATCCGTAGCCGATCGGCGACGGGTGGAAGCCGTCGGAGCTCGTCGCCTCTGGCCGGCCGTCGAATCGCGGGCTGGCATCGGCGGCGAGATCGACGAAGCGCGCACCGGGAGACTGCGCGACCGCGGCGCGCTGCTCGCCGGCCAGGATGCCCGCATACCGGTCGACGATCGTCCGCAGCGGCTCCGGAATGACGCTCGCGCCGCTGAAGCGCGGCGCGCCGGTCAGCACGACGAGGGCGCCACTCTCGGCCGCGTGCCGCAGCATCGCGACCGTCTGCGACCGAAGCTCGAGCCACGGGGTCGCATGCGTTGCGTCATTCGAGCCGATGACCAGCACGGCCGCATCGAACGCTTCGGGAGGGAGCGGAAGCTGGTCGGAAGTCAGGCTGGCGGTTCGAGCGCCTGAAACGCCGAAGCCGACGACCTCGACCGGCCGGCCGCTCCCATCCGCGACGCGCTGCGCGATCAAGATCGGCAGCGATTCGCGCTCCGTCGGCGACCCCGCCCCGGAGACGGTCGAGTCGCCGAGGACGGCGAGCCGCAGGGGCGTTGCGTCGGTCGCGCCGGACGTTGGCTCGACGCGCGCGTTGACGCGGTATCCGGGGTCGCTGGGAAGGAACTCGCGTCGGGTGAGCAGGAACACCTCGACGCCGATGAGCGCAACAAACCCCACGAGGGCCAGACCGATGGCCGCCAGCACGCGCCTGATCACGCCCCCGGTCGCTTCCACTCGCTGCCGTCGTCGAAACGCTCGCGTTTCCAGATCGGGAGGCGCTCCTTGATGGCCTCGATCACGAACCGATTGGCCTCATACGCCTCAGCGCGGTGCGCCGATGCGGTGACGATGGCGACTGCCGCCTCCCCGATGGGAACGACCCCGTGACGATGGACGACGGCGACCGCCGCCTCCCATCGCTCTTCCGTCTGCCTGGCGATCTCGTCAAGGACGGCGATGGCCATCTCCGGATAGACCTCGTACTCGAGCTCGGTCACGGGGCGACCGTCGTCGGCCCTGTCGCGCGCGCGGCCGACGAATACGACGACGGCTCCGTATCCCGTCCCGGCAACGGAACGCTCGAGGGCGTCCACGTCGATCGGCGCATCGGTCAAGGCTGTCGTGGCGCCGCCGCTCACCGGCGGCAGGAAGGCGATCACGTCGTCATTGATGAGTGGGTCGTCCCATGCCGCGTATACGCCGTTGCGGGCAACGCGCACGTACGGGCGATGCGGTTCGAGGCCGGGAAACTGGGCGGCCAGCGACGCCCACGCATCGGCAACCGTGTCCCCGTCGTCGAGCGTCAGCTCGCATCGGTCCGTCGAGAGCTCGCGCAGCGAGGCGAAGCAGCGGACGCCGACGCGCATCGGCACGTCAGACCGGCACGCCGGTGAGGTAGGTGATGCTGGCGCCGGCGATCGAGCCGGCCATGATCAGCGCAAGGCCGATGTAGAGCAGGCCGGTCGATGCCTGCAGCGAGGCGGCGCGCGAGGCGAGGAGGGCGAGCACCGCGATTCCGATCGGGAGCAGGATGCCGACGCCCAGGCGCAGCCAGGTCAGCAGACCCATGCCACCGGCCAGCGCATCGGTGCCGACCATGACGAGCGCGACCGCGAAGAGCGCGCCCTGGAGCACAAGGCTGCCGACGAGCAGCCACATCATCCGCCGCAGCGGCGCCGGCGAGAGCTTCGGAGTGACCAGGTACCAGTGCCCGAGCAGCATGGCGGCATTGACCGCGCCCAGCGCCAGCGCGGCGGTCACCAGCTGGGTGGCGAAGAGCGGCACGTTGCGGCTGCCACCGGCGGCGGCCAGGACCACGA
>CAYYDA010000047.1:0-10371 GCA_964470495.1 uncultured Steroidobacteraceae bacterium
CGAGGCGACGGACGCAGACCCGGAGGCTCGCCGTCGCCGCCGACGACGCGGCGGACGCGGCCGCGGACGGACGCGCCGTGACGACGAGGCGAGCCCGGCGGCAGCGACAGGCAGCGAGGCGATCGGCTGGGAGGAGTTCGACGACCTCCGCCAACTGGACGGCGATGCCGCCGAGGACCGCGAGTACACCTTCGAGGAGGCCGATGCGGACACCCTGGCCGAGCTCGGCCTGAGCGCCGACGATCTCGCCGCCCTGGAGACGACCGCCGAGCCGGCGGCCGCGAGCGAGGGCGAGGCAGCGAAGCCGCGCCGACGATCGACCCGCCCCAAGAAAGACCAGGACGCGCCGGCCGCGAGCGAGGGCGAGGCAGCGAAGCCACGTCGCCGCTCGACCCGCCCCAAGGAGGACCAGGACGCGCCGGCGGCGAGCGAGGGCGAGGCAGCGAAGCCGCGCCGACGATCGACCCGCGCCAACTCGGACGAGGCCGCGCCGGCCCCCGCGGAGGGCGAGGCACCGAAGCCCCGTCGCCGCTCGACGCGCACCGGCAGCGGTGACGTTCAGGCCGCGACGTCAACGGACACCGGAGAGCCGCAGGGCATCTGGGGCCGGTTCCGATCGGCCCGGAAGCCGCGCGGCACGACCACAACCGGCTAGGTCGCCGGCAGCAGACAACGAACGAGGGCCGGCCCAGATGGGCCGGCCCTCATCGGTTCAGTCCGCTCTCAGGGGCGGGCTTCGCGATCCGCGGCGTCGTACGAGTCGTTGATCGCCTCGGCGGTGTCGTCCGCCGCCTGCTCGACCGCCTCGCCGGTGGCTGAGCCGGCCTCGGCGGCCGCCTCCTGCACGCTGCCGGTCGCATCGGCGAAGGCGTCGCCGGTGTCAGCCGGCTGGCCGTTGGTCACGTCGGCCGTGTCGCGCTGGAAGATCGGCACCCACTCGGCGTCCTTGGCCTTGGCGGCGATCTCGTCTGCCCGCGTTGCGAGCTCCTGACGAACCTCCTCCGCCTTCACGCTGAGCTCCCGGCGCATCTCGTCGCCCCGCTTCGGAGCAAGGAGCAGCGCCGCGATCGCTCCGCCGATCGCTCCGAGCAGCAGCCCGAGGAAGAAGGCACCCCAATGGCGCTCTTCCTGCTCCTGACGCAGGCCGAGGCGGACGGCGGCCGTGTCGACCAGCTCGCGGCCGACCGGCACGGCGGCGCCGGCCGCGCCGAGTGCGACTGTTCGCCGATTCCACAGGTCCTTCAGCGCAGGCCGCACCGCCTTGCGCCACGTGTGGTCGGACCACTGCGCCGCGTCGTCGGTCGCGCGAGACAGGCGCTTCGCGGCGTCGCGCCGCAATGGGCGGGCGTCGCGCCATGCGACTGAAGCCCGGTCGCCGACCTCGGCGCCGCGCTCGGCGAGCACCTCGGCCACTTCCTGGCCGCGCCTCGCCATCTCCTGGGTGAATTTCGCGTCGGCGACGCGTTCGATCATTACCTTGATGCGATCGGCGATCTCGTCGGCCGCTGATGCCGGGCCAGTCGGCATGGTTTATCTCCTCTGGGGTTCGGCCGAATTGGGTGCACGAAGTATGCCACTCGCATTCGCGTCACTCCAGCCCGCGACCTGCCCGCGGAAGGCACCGAACCTATACTCGCCGGGTGATCGAGACCCCTCCGTCCGATGGCTTCCGGAGCATCGGGCAGCCAACGGCGCGTCGCATTGCGCGACAGGCGGTGGAGCGTGACCGGATGGGCCGCACCCTGCTGGTCCACGGGCCGTCGGGGTCGGGCAAGGAGCGCTTCGTAGACGATCTCCTGGCGCTCTTCTTCTGCACCGACTCCGACCCGACCCGGCGGCCGTGCAACGCGTGTCGGGGCTGCCGCGATGCCAGGGCACGGACCCACGCGGACCTCGTCATCGGCTCACCGGAGTCGTGGCGCGAAGGGAAGTCGTCGGGCGAGAGCATCGTCGCGGCCGCGCGCCGATGGCTACTCGAGGCAGCCGGGGCCCCGGTGGTGGCGGAGCGCCGGATCCTGCTGATCGAGCATGCCGATCGAGCCGGGGAGCAGGTCCAGAACGCGCTCCTCAAGGCGCTCGAAGAGCCGACCGACCGCCACGCCTTCATCCTGTGTGCGGACGAGCCCTCGGCCCTACTCTCCACGATCAGGTCTCGCTGCCAGCCGCTCCGCATCGGCGCGGTTCCACGTGAGCAGCTGACCGAGTACCTGATGGACGTGATTCGGCTCCCTGCCGACCAGGCGGATGCATTGGCGCGGCTCTCGAACGGGATGGTGGGAACCGCAGTCGCATTGGTGGAGCAGAAGGGCCTGCTGGACTGGCGGCGCCGGGTGCAGAGCGAGCTCCTCTCGCTCCTCGAGCGCGGCCGCGCCGACCGGTTCGCTGCGGTGCGCGACCTGCTCGACGACACGCTGCCGCTCGTCACGTCGGTCGCCGCCGAGGGGGAGACCGACGACGATGCGCCGCGCACGCCCGCATCGACCCAGCGCGCGGCCGCAGTCATGCTGCTCGACGCGTGGCTGGCGTTGACCCGCGACCTGATGGTTGCCGCCGCCGGTCGCGCGGAGCTCGCACCGAGCAGCGAGCTCGGGTCGCAGCTGGCTACGGTCGCGGTTCGCATCGGGACCGAGCCATCGGCACGCATGGCACGCCTGCTCGAGCGGATCCACAGCGGCCTTCGCGAGAATGCGGCGCCGAAGCTGGCTCTCGAGGCTGCAATGCTCACCTGGCCGATGCTTGCGCCGCGGCGAGATACGTGAAGGATGAGCGCCTGACGGCGCGGGTCACCGGTCGCGTCCAGGGAGTCGGGTTCCGCTGGTGGGCGCAGCGCCAGGCAGAGTCGCTCGGGCTCGTCGGCTGGGTCATGAACGCGGATGAGGAGCGCTCGGTCGAGGTCGTGGCCGAGGGCGACGACGCCGCGCTGGTAGAGCTGGCTCGTCGGCTCGAGATCGGACCTCCGGGCGCCCGCGTCGACGGGTTCGAGAGCCAGCGTGGTCCGGCGAGCGGCGAGTTCCATCGGTTCGGGATCATGCGCTCGTGAACGGGCGCGCGATCGGCTGCGGGGCGCTCGGCGCGGTCGTGTTCGTCGGCATCGGGCTGTTCGGGATCTGGCGAGCGAGCGCGCCGGCCGAATGCCCGGACTTGTTGCCGTATCAGCCCGCGGCGTACGAGCCGGTCGGCTCGCCGACGTCGGAGCCGACCCTCGAGGGCACCGTCGAGGCGCTCGAGCGCGCAGGCAGCGCCTCGTTCGGCCTTGCTCGATGGGAAGTCTATGTCGAGCCGGGCTTCGCTCCGGCGGCAAGCGGGGAACCGCTCCCGCAGCGGATCGTGCTCGACTGTGGTGACGGGTCGTTCCAGGCGTACCACCGGGCGCTCGAATGAGCCGCCGGCCGCTCCTGCTCCTCGTCAACCCGGTGGCCGGTGGCAAGCCGGGCTCGGGCCCCGGACTGGATGACGATCTCTCGCGGCTGGAGCCGGCCGCACTCCAGGCGGCGCTCGGCGAGCGAGGGCTCGAGGTCCGGCTCCACGAGCTCACCGCCGCCGACGATGCCGGAGCCCTCGCCCGGGCGGCCGCCGACGACGGCAATGATGTCGCAGTGGCCGGTGGCGACGGGACGGTCTCTGGCGTGGCGGCGGCCATGCTGGGTCACGCCGAGGCGACGCTCGGCATCCTGGCCATGGGCAGCTTCAACAATATGGCCCGCGGCTTCGGGATCCCGGTCACCCTGGATGCCGCGCTCGACGTGATCGCCGGCGGAAACGCGATCCAGGTCGACGCGGGTTGGGTCGCCCGCGACGGCGACGATGGCCGTCCGTTCTTCGAGGCCGCCGGCGTCGGCGTGGACGCGGTGGGGTTCCTGGCGGTCGAGATCGCGGAGCGTCGCGGCTGGTGGCGTGCGGTTCGCGCCCTGCTGCGTGGCCTCCGCCTGCGGCGTCCGCCGATGCGCATCAAGCTCGACGATGTCGCCTACCGCACCGGCAGCCCTTCCGTCACCGTCAGCAACGGCCCGTATCACGGCGCCGGCTTCGTCGTGTCCGCCGACGCCGACCCGACCGACGGCGTGCTGGACGTGGCCATCTTCCACGGGATGAGCCGGCTCGACGTCATCCGCCACTTCCTCGCCGTCGCGCGTCGCAAGGAACGCCGCGAGCCGCGCATCGGCCAGTATCGGGCGCAACGGGTGGAGATCGTCGGGCTGCGGCGGGCACTGCCGGCACACGCCGACGGCGAGAGCATCGGCGTCACGCCGGTCGTCTTCGAGGTTCGACCGAAGGCCCTGCGCGTCTTTCGTTGACGCGGGTCGGCTCTTACAGATTCAAGGTCGGCCGGAAGAGCCGGTCGTGCGTCGCCAGCGCGAAGCGATCGGTCATGCCGGCGATGTAGTCCGCGGCCTGGACGACAAGCGTCGCATCGTCCTGGCGGTACGTGGCGGGGATCTCGTGCGGACGCTCCAGGAGCCAGTCCATCAGGTCACGCACGATGCCGATGGCGCGCCGCTGCTGCCGCGACTGCTCCTCGGACCGATAGACGTGCTCGAACATGAAGTCTCGCAGCTCGGTCATGACGGCCAGCGTATCCGCGTCCATGCGCACGGCTCCGGTGCGCAGCGACTCGTCGATGACCGCGCCGATCATGGCGCCGACCCACTCCCTCCCGGGCTCGCCGAACCGTTCGGTGACGGCCGGCGGGAGCGCCTCAGGGCGCAGGACTCCGGCCCGGATGGCGTCGAGCGCGTCGTGCGCCAGGTAGGCGATCCGGTCGGCGAAGCGGACGCAGAAGGCCTCCGGCGTCGCGGGCGGCGGTTCGATCCGCCACGAGTGGGCGCGGATCCCATCGCGCACCTCCCAGGTCAGGTTCGTGTCCTCGAGGACCTCGAAGATGCGGACGCTCTGCGCGGCGTGATGCCACTCCGCTGGCGCGAAGTACGGCGACAGGGCATCCTCGCCGGTGTGGCCGAACGGCGAGTGGCCGACGTCATGGCCAAGGGCGATCGCCTCCGCCAGCGGCTCGTTGAGGCTGAGCGCAGCGGCCAGCGATCGCGCCACCTGCGTCACCTGCATCGTGTGCGTCAGGCGCGTGACGTAGTGGTCGCCCTCGGGGTTCAGGAAGACCTGCGTCTTGTGCTTCAGCCGGCGGAACGCCTTCGAATGGATGATCCGATCTCGATCCCGCTCGAAGGCCGTCCTGAACTCATCCGGCTCCTCCGGCCGCTCCCTCCCTCGCGACGCCGCTGACCGCGTCGCCGACGGGCTGAGCCTGGCGTCCTCCGCCTCGCGTGTGGCGCGATCGCGGCGGCGCAGCGCTCCACCGGGGGTAATCTCCTGCATGCGCCGATGATGGCGGATCGGCGGGGGTGTGGCGCGCCCGACAGGATTCGAACCTGCGACCTTCGGCTCCGGAGGCCGACGCTCTATCCACTGAGCTACAGGCGCACGACGAACGGGAATGTGGCCGGTCCTCGGCCCGGTTGGCATGGTACATGGCGCCCGGAGGCACCGTCTCGCGGAGCTCTGGATAGACGAAGGCCCCCGCCGAAGCGGGGGCCTTCATTGCTGCCGGATTCGCTAATCGCAAGGGCATCTTTCACGCACGGTTTCCCGCACTACCCTAACCCTAACCTACCCATGGCCTTGCGACCAGTAGTGAATCGCTGTGCGAACAGCGCGATTAGGATAGACCGCCTGTTCTCTTTAATCAAGGGATTTCGAGGTTGAGATTCCTTTACAAAGCAAAGCGGTTTTGCTATTCGCCGGGCGATGGCTGCGCGTCAGAGCCCGCCGAAATCACGATCGACTCGATCGTGATCGGGGACGCGGGAACACCACGCGCGTCCGTGATCGGGACCGTCGCGATGGCGTCCACGGTGTCCGTCCCGGAGATCACCTGGCCGAAGATGGTGTAGACGCCCGACTGACGGAGCTCGTCGTCGAGGTCGTCCAGGGTGATGAAGAACTGGCTCCCGTTCGAGTCCGGCACCGCCGGCGCCGCGTTCGCCATGGCCACCGCGTATTTGTCGTAACGGAGGCCCTCGGCGGGCGGCTCGATGGTGAACTGGTAGCCCGGTCCGCCGGACCCGATGCCGGCGAAGTCACCCTCCTGGCCCTCCGTGTTGGGGTCGCCGGCCTGGATGACGAAGCCGGCGAGAACGCGGTGGAACTTGATCCCGTCGTAGAATCCGCATCGGGCCAGGGCGACGAAGTTGGCGGTCGCGAGCGGCGCCTGGTCCCCGTACAGCTCGAGCGCGAACTCGCCCTCGACGTGCCCGCTGACCGTCACGGTGGCGAGCTCGGCCCCTTCCAGGGTGGCCTGCGCGGAGACCGATGTCGGCGGAGCGGTCGGGCACTCAGGCCCCGGGGTCGGAGTCGGCTCGGCCGCGCATGCCGCAAGGACGAGCACGAGCGAGAGAGCGATGAACGCCGTCCGCGACCTCATCTGCCGTTCTCGCTGAAAAGGCGGCGAGCGTAGCTGACCGGCATCGTGCCGGCGTAGATCAGCGTGTTGTGGAACCGCTTCAGCCGGAAGCCCGCGCCCTCGCGAGCCTGCACCTCGGCCTTGAGCTTCTCGATCATGTGGCGGCCGAACAGGTACGAGAGCTGATAGGTGGGCGACGCCGTGTAGCGCTTGACCTCGGCCAATGCGGCGGGCCGCTCGAAGCCGGTCTCGGCGACCAGCCGATCGACGGCCTCGTCGAAGCCGATGAGGCCGCGGTGGAGCTGCACGTCGAGGATGATCCTGGTGGCGCGCCAGATGGCATCGGTATGGACGATGTACCACCCGGCGGGCGTGTCGTCGAAGCCCGACTCCTTCATCATTCGCTCGCAGTAGAACGCCCATCCCTCGCTGAACTCGGGCGCGCCTGAGAAGAGGCGCACCAGGCTGGGGTTGGTGATGCCGGCGCTCAGCTGGAGGTGGTGGCCGGGATACGCCTCGTGCACCGACGTATTGCTGATCGATGCGCGGTTGTGCTCCCGCATCATCTCCGGCGACGAGGGCGGCGTGACGATGTAGGTCCCGACCGGGACGGCGTCGAACTTGGCGGGCTCGTAGTAGGCCGCGAAGGGGATGAGATGCCGGATGAAGGAGGGCGTCTCGATCACGTTCAGGTGGTCCTCCTCCGGCGGCGTTGCGAGGTCGTGCTCGACGACGAACGCCCTGGCGCGGTCCATGGCGCTGCGGTACTCGCTCAGCGACTCCACGAACGTGGTGGCGTGGTCGTTCTTGACGATGTCGGCCACGTCCTCCGGCGACGCGCTCGGATCGATTTCGGCGGCGACGGCCGCGCGGGCCGCCTTCTCGCTCTCGAGCAGCTCTTCGCCCACGGCGAGGATCTCGTCGCCGTCGGCTTCCAGCTCACGGAGGCGGACCATCTCCTCGAACCGATCCGCACCGGCCATCCAATCGGCGCCGGCACGCGGCATCACGTCGTCACGCAGCCATGCGGCGTGGTCGTCCAGCGCCGACTTTGTCGCGTCGACGGCGGCGCTCAGCCGATCGGCCACCGCCGCGTCGCCGCCGTCCGAGCGTGCCGCAGCGAGGATGGTGTCGAGGAATCCCGGGAGCTGTTGGGTCGACTCGAGGTCGATCTCGGTCCACAGCGGCACCGGGTCCGTCACCCGGTCGCGGGTCTGCAGCAGGTAGCGGGGTGCGGCCTCCAGCCGCGCGGCGATGTTCGCGAGCCGCTCCGGCATTGGCGCGAAGTCCCGCGTGAAGAGCGGGAAGAGTGCCTCGCCGATGTGCTCGGCTCCGCCGGACGATCCGGCCCACGGCCGGTACTCGGTCAGCCAGAACAGGCCGAGCCGGGCCTGGTGGATCGCGAGGTCGCGATCGAGCGCGCGCTCGGCGCTCAGCTCGTTCGGATCGATCGGCTCCAGCTCGTCGATCGTGCGCCGGAAGAACGCGATCTCCTCGTCGATCGCGTCGCGTCCCCCCGACGAGAGCTCGGAATCATGGTCGTGGATGCCGAAGAAGGTCGCGTACTCGGGTCGCATGGCCAGCTGGTCGCGGAACCAGCGGTCGATCGTGCGGTCGAAGCGCGCATCGGCATCCGAAGGCTCGATGGTCATCGTGATCCATACCTCTGGTGCACGCCGCCGCGGGGTTTGCGGCGGCGTCGGTTTCGAGCGGGCGGTGAGCGCCTCAGCTGGCCAGAACCAGGACGCGCTGGAGGAAGCCTAGCACCCAGCCGGCATAGTCCTCCGCGCACGTCTCGTAGGACTTCGCATGTGCCGCCTCGGCACACACGTGGAGCTCGGACGGGGACCCTGCCGCGGCGGCCGCGGCGAGCAGCTCGTCCGCATCGTTCGCCCCGATCGAGGCGTCCGCTCCGCCGTTGATGATGAGCAGCGGGCGGTCGTCGAGGCGTCCGACGCCCTGGATCGGGTCCGCGGACGAGACATCCTCGCCGGTGCGGACCAGCGAGCCGAGGAGGATGGCCCAGCTGGCCGGCAGAGCGAGCGGATAGCCGGAGCGCTCGAGGCGCGCCTGGGCGGCGTTCGCCAGCGTGGCGTGAGTCGACTCGATGACGAGCGCGTCCACACGCTCGTCATGGTCGGCCTCGCCGATGGCGGTTGCTCCCCCCATCGAGACGCCCAGGACCGCGATCAGATCCGGTGCCTTGTTCGTCTCCAGCCAGTCGATCATGGCGCGCAGGTCGTCGGCCTCGCGCACGCCCTGCGTGGTTGGGGCGTCGCCGCTCTGCCCGTGATTGCGCAGGTCGAGAAGCAGCAGGTTGTAGCCGTCGTGGACGATGGCCGCGCGGTCGAGCATGTTGCTCTTGTTGCTACCCCAGCCGTGGGTCAGGACGAGGGTCGGGGCGGCCGGCCCGGATCCGTTGCCGGCAGGGATGTACCAGCCGGCGAGGCCGATGCCGGCGAGGCCGATGCCGACCGCGTCGCCTGCGGGCGCCCCCTGGCGGGAGCAGGAGGTTGGATCCGCCTCCGTGGCGAGCTCGGCGTCGGTGGCTTTGTCGTAGTTGATCGCCTCGTACGCCCAGCCCATGGTGGCCGGCGTGCGGCAATCGGCCGTCGGGGTGGGCGGGTCGGTGAGCTGGCGGGAGCCCTCGTAGCCGACGTAGCCGAAATAGGCGACGAGGGCGACCAGCGCGGCGGCAAAGGCGAAGCTGACCCAACGCGTCACGCGAGTGCGGCGCTCGGTGCTCGGATCCGGCGGCAGCTGGTAGGGCATCCGGCGCGGAGTATACGGCCTGTACGCTCCCCAGCCGACCCGCGTACAATCCGTCGCCGATGACAAGCCGACGATCGATTCCCGCTGCCTCGCGCGCAGGTGCACGGGGGCGGGGGCACCACTCCCTGGCTCCACCCCACCTCGGCGAGGCGACCGCCGCCGCCACCGTGGGCGTCGTGGTGGGAGGCATCGCGCTGATCATCACCGGGATCGGGATGGTGGCCATGGGCCTCACGATGGGAGCCCGTTACGGGATCGATCCGCCTCCCAATGCCAGCTCGCTGGGCCTCGTGCCGATGGCGCTGGGCGCCGGGATCCTGGTGCTGGGTGGCGCCCTGACGGCCGGCGGATTCGCCGTGTTGAGCGAGTTGCGGGGCGCCAGGCTGATCACCGGCATCATCTCCGCATTCGCTGCGGCGCTGTCGGCGATCGGCACGATCCTGGTCACGGTGAATCCGCCCTCGGACGTCGTGCTGGCCATCGCGCTGACCGCGGGGACCCTCGTGTTCGGGGTCGCCGCGATCCTCCTGCTGCGCCCTCGCCGCTGACGTCGCGCACCGTGGGCATGGCGCGCACGATCCTCTTCGTCGGCGCCGTCGCCTGGCTTGTGGTGGCTTTCGGTGCCCTGGTGGTGGCCATCGCTGGTCGAGACGCGCTCGTCGCGGTCCTGCCGCCGCTCGCGATCGACGCCGATGCGCTCGGTGGGGCCCTGACCGTCATGGCCGTCGCATCCCTTGCCATCGGCACCGCCCATGCCGCGATCGTGGCCAGCCTGGCGCGCGGCGCTCGCCGGGCGCGGAGCGCCGGGGTCCTGCTTGCATCAGTCCTGTCGGTGGCCTTCCTCGGGCTCTCGGCCGCCGCCGCCGCGAGTGCCCTGCGCGAGTCGCCGCTGGCGCTGGTGCTGGCCGGTGCGTGCGTGGCGGCCGCAGCAGCGGCCATCGGCTATGCGGTCACGGTGGCCCGCCTGGTCGCCGATCTGAGGTCAGGGCCGGCCATCTGAAGCGAAGGGTGGCCTATGCTATGCTCCGCCACCGTCACTCTCGCGGGCCCGTGGTGTAGTGGCCAAACATGCCAGCCTGTCACGCTGGAGATCGCCGGTTCGAATCCGGTCGGGCCCGCCAGTTAGCTTCTCCCACCTCGACCTCCTCAGGCAGCAGTGCCTGGAGTCCGTGTGCCTTCGCGGCGGG
>CAYYDA010000048.1:0-10355 GCA_964470495.1 uncultured Steroidobacteraceae bacterium
GCTCGTCGAGGAACAGGACGCGCGGGTCGTGGACAAGAGCCTGCGCGAGCTTGACCCGCTGCTTCATGCCGGTCGAATAGCCGCCGATCGGCCGGTAGCGCTCCTCGTACAGCCCGACGTGTCGCAGGACGTCGGCGGTTCGCTCCCGGGCGGCACCCGCCGGCAGTCCGGACACGCGCGCCATGTGAGAGACGAACTCGGTTGCGGAGACGTCCGGTGGCAGGGCGTCGTGCTCGGGCATGTAGCCCACCAGCTCGCGGATCCGGGCGCCCTGGGTGGCGGTGTCGAGATCCAGGACGCGAGCTTCGCCCTCGGTCGCCGGGAGCAGGCCCAGGAGGATCTTCAGCAGGGTGCTCTTGCCGGCGCCGTTGGCGCCAACAAGGCCGATCACGCCCGGCTCGATGTCGACGGTCAGGCCGTCGAGCGCGGTGATACCGCCGGGGTAGCGCTTGGTCAGGGCCCGTGTGCTGATGAGGGGCATGCGCGGCCAGTCTAGCCGCGTGACTTGCCTTCACGGTTATGGGCTGCGCCGGGCTGACCGATGCATCGGCCAGGGGGCGCCGGCCGCCGAGTCCCGGCGCGGTCTGTCCACTGCAGTGGACGCGGGGGAGCGGGAAGGGCGCCGCGGAGCGCGGTTCGTGCGGATCGGTGTCCGCTCTATCGGCTGAATGCAGCGGCAACCGGCGCCGGCCGGACCGATGCCGACCTTTTCGCCAGGGCGTCCGTCAGCTTCGGCTCGGGACCCAGGACGAGCCATGCGAGGAACGTCAGCGCTGCGATCCCGAACACGGCCGGCACGAACCAGCCGGTCACGCGATCGGCCACGCGCTGGATCGGCGCCTTGGAGCCCTGGGCACGCACGAGCGCCACGATCTGAGCCACCGCGGTGTCGCGACCGACGCCTTCAGTGCGCATGACGAAGGATCCGCTGGCGTTGATGGTCGCGCCGATGGCCCGGTCACCCGACGCGCTTCTCGCCCGGCGGGCCGCTCTTCCGGCATGCGCCAAATCGGTGAGCGAGGGCGTGATCTGAACCGGTATCGGCGATCGGAGTGCGTCCAGTCCACGGATTCCGCAGGAGGCACCCTTCTCCGGCACGACTTATGCACATGAGCGTGCACGGCAACGGGAAGAGAGCCATCACGAACCAACCTCGGCCGACCTCCAGAGAGATGCGGGACCGTGCGGAAGCGCCGGTCCTCTTCGTGGCGGACGACGACCTGCCGACGCTCGAGCTGCTGCGGGAAGTCGCTCGGGAGTCGGGGTGGACCAGCGTCGGCTTCACGCGACTGGGTCCACTGCGGGTTGCCCTCGACAGCCGGCGTCCGACGCTCGTCATCATCGACGACGACCTGCCGGACGGTCGGGGCGGGGACCTGGCCCGCGATCTGCGCAGCGACCCGCGCCTGGAGGGGCTCCCGCTCCTCGTGTGCACGGCGGCCACGCCGATGCGCCAGGCCGAGATCGGCACCTGGGCGCCGGTGGTGTCCAAGCCGTTTGAGCTCGGCGAGATCGAGGAATTCCTGGCGGCCGCCGTGCGTCGCGACGGCGACGGCGACGGCGACGGCCAAGCGTACGGAAGGTCGGCAGGCTAGGCTGAGCGCGTGCGAGCGCTCATCCTCAGCAACGAGTTTCCGCCGGAGATCTACGGTGGCGCCGGGGTCCACGTCGACGAGCTGACTCGGCATCTGCGGCCGCTGATCGGGCTCGATATCCGAACGTTCGGCACGAAGGCCGAGGCGAGCGACGGATGGCGCGTCCAGGGCTACCCCGCCGTGCACCGCCTGAAGGAAGCCGATGAACGCCTGCGGCCGATGCTTGCAGCGATGTCGCGCGGGCTCTCCATGGTCGTCGACCCCGTCAGCGCCGACGTCGTCCACGCGCACACCTGGTACACGCACCTCGCCGGGTTGCTCGTACGCCATGCCTACGGCATTCCGCTCGTCCTGACCGTCCACTCTCTCGAACCGCTCCGCCCGTGGAAGCGCGAGCAGCTCGGAGGGGGATACGACGTGAGCAGCTGGGTCGAGCGCACCGCGCTCGAGTCGGCGGATGCGGTAGTGGCGGTCAGCCGCGAGACGCGCGAGGACGTCCTGCGCCTGTTCGACGTGCCCCCAGAGCGGGTCCATGTCATCCACAACGGGATCGACGCGGACTTCTACCGGCCCGACCCTCGCACGGACGCGCTCGCGCGCCACGGCGTCGACCCGTCAGTGCCGTACGTGCTGTTCGTCGGCCGCATCACCCGGCAGAAGGGGATCATCCACCTCGTGCGTGCCATCCGGCACCTCAACCCTGGCATCGGGGTCGTGCTGTGCGCCGGGCAGCCGGACACGGCGGAGATCGCGGCCGAGATGGAGGCCGGCGTGGCCGCGGCTCAGCGGGAGCGCCCGAACGTGGTCTGGATCGGCGAGATGGTGAGCCGCGAGGAGGCGCGCCAGTTGTACTCGCACGCAGCGGTCTTCTGCTGCCCATCGGTGTATGAGCCCTTTGGGATCATCAACCTCGAGGCGGCCGCCTGCGAGACGCCGGTCGTCGCGTCGGCCGTCGGCGGGATCCCGGAGGTGGTCGTCGACGGCGAGACCGGGCTGCTGGTGCCGGTCGAGCTGCGCCCTGACGATCCCATGTCGCCGATCGACCCGGACCGCTTCGAGCTCAACCTGGCCGGCGCGATCAATGCCCTCATGGCCGATGCCGCCACGCGCGAGGTAATGGGCCGCGCCGCTCGTCGTCGAGCGGTCGAGCGGTTCAGCTGGGCGCGGATCGCCGAGGCAACGGTCGACCTCTACCGCTCCGTTCTTCGCTAGGCGGGCTGCACCCGGGACGTGAGCGCGAGCGTGTTGCCCTCGCCGTCCTCGAAGAAGGTCATCCATTCCTCGACGCCGGTCGCGTCATCGGTATAGATGATGTGCGGGGCTCCGGTGAAATGGACGCCGTCCTTCGTCAGTCGCTGCTGGGCGGCGTGGATGTCGTCCACGAGGAAGTAGAGGATCGAGCCGGGCTGCCAGTCCGCCTCGTCCTTGCGATGGAGGTAGAGGCGGGTCCCGTCGGCGTCGAAGAAACAGAGGTCGCCGAAGGTGAACACGTGCGGCAGGCCGAGGGTCTCGCCGTAGAAGCGCTCGGCTCGCGCGACGTCGCGGATGGAGAGCGAGATCTGCGCGATCGGACCGAGGCGGGTCGAGGTCGATGCGGTCATGGTCGAGTTGGTCCTCCTGCGGGCGAGCGCGGTGGTCGCAGCGATGCCGGGCCAGTGGCGCAGCTCGCGCACGCCGACTCCGAGCTTCTCGCTGATGTTGGCGAGGTGATATTTCACGGCGTCGACGCTGGTCTCGCGGCGTCCGGCAATCTCGCCGCGGCGCAATCCGTGCCGCAGCATGTCGAGGACGCGCCACTCGGCGGGAGTCAGCACGTCCGGATGCGGTGGCCGTCCGCGGCCGCGTCGTGGTGTCACTCGGTCCAGCCTATCGCCTCGATTGGCGACTTACCCTACCCGTTCTGATGGGGCCCTCTCCGAATCTCGTTCGTGCGGATGGGGTTCGCCTACATCGATGTGCTGATGACGGACATCCCGGGCGCCTATAGCATGGCCGCATGACCGCCCCGAGCCCTGTCCGGCGCGCCCCAGCCTCGGGCGCCCCGATCATTTCCGTCCGCGACCTCCGCAAGCGCTACGGCCAGCTGACCGCGGTCGACGGCGTGAGCTTCGACGTCGCCGAGGGCGAGGTCTTCGGCATCCTCGGTCCGAACGGGGCCGGCAAGACCACGACGCTCGAGATGATCGAGGGCATGCGGGCCATCGACGAGGGCAGCGCCACGATCGACGGCATCGACGTGCGCCGCGACCCGCGCGAGGTGAAGCGGCGCATCGGGATCCAGCTCCAGTCGTCGGCCTTCTTCGACGAGCTCACCCTGGTCGAGCTGCTCGACCTCTTCGGCCAGCTCTACGGACGCGACGTCGACCCGATGGCGTTGTTGGAGTTGATCGAGCTGACGGACAAGGCCAAGAGCCAGGTGCGCACGCTCTCGGGCGGGCAGAAGCAGCGGTTCAGCATCGCCTCGGCGCTCGTGAACGACCCGCGCGTGCTGTTCCTGGACGAGCCGACCACCGGCCTCGATCCCCAGGCCCGCCGCCACATGTGGGGCGTCATCCGCCGCATTCGTGAGGATGGTCGAACGGTCGTCCTCACCACGCACTACATGGAGGAGGCGGAGGAGCTCTGCGACCGCGTGGCCATCATGGACGGCGGCCGGATCATCGCCCTCGACACGCCGCAGGCGCTCGTCGACGAGCTCATCGGCCGCGGATTCCGCAAGGAACGGGTGGAGCGCCTCGCCAACCTGGAGGACGTCTTCATCGACATGACCGGCCACGACCTTCGGGAGGGGGACTGACCGATGCGCCTCGGTGTCCTGTGGGCCCTCTTCATCGCCAGCGCCAAGATGTTCGTGCGCAACCGCGCGGCGGTCTTCTTCAGCCTCTTCCTGCCGCTCATCATCATGCTCATCTTCGGGGTGCTGAACTTCGAGGGAAGCACTTCGATCGATCTGGGAATCGTGGACGAGGCTCAGAACGGGGCGAGCGCGGCGTTGATCGATCGGCTCGGAGAGTACGAATACCTCGTCATCAACGAGGGTGAGCGTGACGCCGAGCTCGCGGCGCTCGAGGAGGGCGACCGCGGCTATGTGATCGTCATCCCGGGGGGCTGGGCTCCGCCCGCGCCGGGCCAGGAGTCCGGGCTCGTCGCGTATGCCAGCAACGCCGATCCGGCGCAGGCGCAGGTCGGCCAGGGCCTCCTACAACAGGCCGTTGGACAGGCCCTCTTCGCCCCCGCCGGCGGCGGCGCGGGCAGCGGCTCAGGGTTCGCAGCGCCACTGGACTTCGAGTCGGTCGAGTCGCGCGACCTTGGCTACATCGACTTCCTGGTGCCGGGCATCGTCGGCATGACGATCATGCAGCTCGGCCTCTTCGGCGTGGCCTTCGGCTTCGTCCAGCTCAAGCGCACCGGTGCGCTGCGGCGCCTCTTCGCGACCCCGACGTCGCCGGCCTACTTCCTCTCGGCGCAGGTGCTGTCCCGGCTCATCATCGGCGTCGCCCAGGTGGCGATCCTGTTCGGGGTCGGGATCTGGTTCGGGCTGCAGATGTTCGGCGACTACCTGAGCCTGCTGGTGATCGTGCTCATCGGCTCGGCCATCTTCCTGGCGGTCGGGTTCGCCATCGCCGGCTGGGCCAAGAACGAGGACCAGGCGGCACCAGTCGCGAACCTCGTCAGCCTGCCGATGATGTTCCTGTCGGGCGTCTTCTTCCCGCGCGACGCGATGCCCGACTTCCTGGCGGCCATCACCCAGTTCATGCCGCTCACCTACGTCAACGAGGCGCTGCGGGCAGTCGTCAACGACGGCGCGGGGCTGCTCTCGCTCGGGCCGCAGCTCCTGGGCATGGGCGTCTGGGTGGTCATCACCTTCATCCTGGCCGTCGTCATGTTCCGCTGGGAGTAGGGTGCGCGCCGTCGATCTCATCCTGCGCGCGGAGTCGCTCGCGCTGTTCGTGGCCGGCGTGCTCCTCTACCTCCAGCTCAACGGCGACGCGCTGTGGCTGCTGCCGCTGCTGCTGGCGCCTGACATCTCGATGGTCGGCTACGTGGGCGGTCCGAGGCTCGGCGCGGTCACCTACAACCTCGCCCACAACCTGGCGACGGCGCTCCTGATCCTTGGCATCGGCTGGTTCGCGGCCGTGGCGCCGCTGGCGCTGGTCGGCGCCGTCCTGCTCGCGCACGTGGGCATGGACCGAACCCTCGGTTACGGCCTGAAGCTGCCGACCGACTTCAAGGACACGCACCTGGGACGCATCGGCCGATAATGGGCCGATGCATGAGCATCCGGCACCGATCAGCCGGCGACGCCTGCTCCAGCTCGGGGCCGCTGCCTCCGCGGTTGGCTTGGCGGCGTGCGCGGCACCGATCCCTTCGCTGAGCCCGCGCGCGAGCTCGAGCCCTCCTGGCGCACCGACGCCGTCATCGACCCCGTCGCCAACCGCATCGCCGAGCCTGAGTCCGACGCCGGCGCCGCCGACCGGACGCGTGCTGTACCGCGACGGCGCGCTTGCCGACGGGCGCTCGCCGACGCTCCAGCGCAACGTCAGCATCCTGGTCGATGGCGGCGTGATTGCGTGGATCCGGCCGACCGGCGGGGAAGAGGATGCGGGCGGCGCCGCGATCGTCGACTGCACGGGAGCCTCCTTCGTGCCGGGTATGGTCGATTGCCACAGCCACGTCACCGGGCCTGGTGGCGCGAACTGGATCGAGCGCTTCAACGACGCCCCGGAGACGCTGCTGGCCGTCGCGGAGCACAACGGGCGCATCGGCCTTGCCGCGGGCGTGCGCTGGATGCGCGACGTCGGCTCGCCGGTTGGGGTGGATCCGACGGATGGGCGTGAGCGAGCGCTGGCGCTGGGCGTGCGCGACCGATGGGCCGGCCGAGCGGATCGGCCGTACCTGCGCGCGGCCGGGTCCTGGCTCTTCAGGCGCGGATCGAACCCGTCGCTCTCCGCCGTCGAGGTCGAGACCGCCGACGAGCTGCTGGCAGCCGCCATCGGCCAGCTGGACGCTGGCGCAGACCTCGTGAAGCTCTACATGGACGGCCCGGACATCAACGTCTCGCCCTGGACCGCCAACGAGGTGGCGGCGGTGGTCGAGGCGGCGCACGGGCGCGGCGCGACCGTTGCGGCCCACTCCGGTCGGCTGAACGGCTCACGCGAGGCCGTGATGGGTGGGGTGGACTCGATCGAGCATGGCTTCGAGCTCGACGCCGGGATCGTCGCCGAGATGGTGGCACGTGGCACGACGTTGGTCAGCACGCTGGCGGTCATGCGCTCGTGGCTCAGCTTCGGCGCGACCACCACGATGGATCGCTTCGCCGGCGCAGCCGGACTGGCCGCGACTGCCGCCCGCCTCGAGCAGGGCGAGGCCTCGGTCCGGATCGCGCGCGACGCCGGCGTGGCGATCGCCACCGGCAGCGACTTCGGCGGCGGCTCGCTGCGAGCCAACCAGCTGGCGTGGGAGGTGACGAGCCTGGTTGCGGCAGGACTGGAGCCGGTTCAGGCGCTGGCGGCGGCCACGTGGCGCGGTGGCGAGCTCATGGGCGAGGCCGATGCGGGCGTCATCCGCGAGGGTGGCCCGGCCGACTTCTTCCTCGTGCACGGCGACCCGCTCTCCGACCCGGACGCCCTATGGCGGGTGTGGCGGACGGCCTGGGAGGCCTGACGCGACCGTCGCCGCACTCGGCCGGTGGTCGCACGTCGGAATCGGCCTTCTGACCGATGAGTTTCCGCAATATGCGCAGTCTCATCGGTACAGACGGATACCGAAACGCACCTGGAGGACGCCACATGGCCATCACGATGCCGCTCGCCAGCGGGCTCGACGCCGCACCGCCGCAGATCAGCCCCGCCGCGTCCGCGGTGCCATCGGTCCCGACCACGCGCTCCGTCCCGAGCCTTGAGGCCGCGTTGCGCGACGTCCGGCGGCTCGGCGGAACGGTCACCTCCGAGACGAGGACCGCGCCGGGCATCGGCTCTTGGGCCTTCGTCGCCGACGCGGAGGGCGTGGAGCTCGTGCTCTGGGAGGACGCGCCGGCGATCCGTTCCTGACTCTAGACCGCGGTCGTGTCCGAGTCGCCAGGCGGGACGTCACGCTCGACCACGATCGTGCAACGCGTTGCGAGCGCTGCCGCAGCGCCGATGGCCGCGAACACGGGCAGCAGCGCCGCGCCGATGAGGCCGAGCGTCAACGGGACCTCGAGCATCGTCCGCCCGTCCTCGTTCTTGATCGAGATGCGCCGGATGTTGCCCTCGTGGATGAGCTCCTTGACCTTCGCGACGACCTCGTCGCCGTTGAGGGTGAACTCCTGGGTGCGTGGTCGATCTTCTTGCATCGATTCATGCTACCCGGTGGCGCTCGACAGGGGTGCTACGCTCCGTGCGGTCGCTTGCCCACCCAGCGGGCAATCCGGAGGAGCGAATCATGCGTTCGGCCGTCCTGCGCGCGGTTTCCATCGGCGCCATCCTCACCCTTCTGCTGGCCCATCCGGTTGCAGCGTTCGAGCTGAATGGCGGCTACACCCTGACCTCGCCTCGACCGATGCCGCGGGCGCGGAAGTCGACACCGCCAGCGGCCCGGGCGCGTCCGGCGGCGGCACCCAGGCCGACCCGTTCCTGATCGACTGGGATGGTTCGGTCTCGTGGGAAGGCAGCTCGGGCGACCAGGTCTTCAGCAACCACGCCTGGCAGACCTATGTCTTCCTGGTCCCCACGCCGGTCCGCGGCGGCGACCCGAACGACGATGACGAGACCGTTGGCGTCGGCAGCGCCGCGGTCGGCGAGAACGCGCCGTTCCGCATCACCGGGCTGTACTACGTCTCCGGCCACATCGACGGCGAGGGCGGCACGCACTGCGACGGAAGCGGCTGGTTCCAGCTGACCGGGAATCCCGTGACGACGATCCCGTTCTGGCTCGCGGTGTTGATAGCCGTGGCCGGGGCGGCGCTCATCTGGAGCTCGCGTCCGCAGGCGGTGCCCACGACGACCGTGGAAGGGAGCGTCACGTGATTCGCCGACATCCTTTGCGGGGCTTCTTCGGCGGGCTGCTGCTCGGCATCGGCCTCGCCCTCGTGCTCATGCAGCTCAGCGTTGCCCCGCTCGGTCCGACGACCGTGCTGATCGTCATCGCGCTGTGCACCGTGCTCGGGCTCGTGGCCGTCTGGGCGCTCCCCGCTCGCCCGCTCCGGTAGGGCGCCGTTACCCGCACGCGCACGACGAACGCGGAGCCCGTCCGTGTGGACGAGCTCCGCGAAGTGCCGTTGGGTTTCGGAAGGCGTGAGCGCTAGGCGATCGCGCTGGCCGGTCGAAGGACCGGGACCGGGACCGAGTTCCTCTCGGCACGGGTTGCCCACACCAGGCCGACGCCCGTCAGCATGACGGTGGCACCGAGTCCAGCGAAGAGGGCGGCCAGTCCGAGGCCCAGCTGCAGCGCCTGGAAGGTGACGGTGCCGACACCGAGCTCGGCGATGAGGGCATGAGCCACGCCGGTCCAGGCCTGTGCGCGAGCGGGACCCTCGAGCGGATGCTCGCGATCGAAGTCGGCCCAGTAGCGTCCCGCGACCGCGAACTCGTACGTGCCGGCGGGGAAGGCCTCGCCCTTGTACTCGGCGTCTTCAGCCAGGACCACGGTCTGCGTGCCGTTCAAGGTGTGGTAGGCGACGGTCGCCATCTGGTACATGTACTCGGATCCGGTGTTGACCACCGGGTCATTGGGATCGAGCTCGGCCGCCACGACCGGGTAGTTCCAGTCATCGGCCAGCAGTCCCATGATGGCCTGAGCGCCCTCGGTCTCGCCGCCGTCGACCAGCTGGCCGTCCTCGTTGTAGGCGAGCTCGACGCCCTGTGCCGCGCTGAACGCGTTAAGTGACTGGTACCCCTCCTGGGTCTTCATGAATGTAAAGGCACCGACTGCCACGAATGCGACGCCGATGAGGACGAGGACGATGCCGAGTCCCTTCAATCGATTGATCACGGGTGGTTCCTCCAGGATTTTCTTCGGAGTTCTTTGATCTCACACACACCATCGCCGCTCGGGAGGCTAGAGCGCAGGGCCCGAAGGACCCATCTGACGGCCAGATGGCCCGCATCGTCAGGGGCCGTTTGTCACATGAGCGGGTCCGGTCGCGATCATCGCGAGGCCGCCGCCCGCCAGTGCGGCATCCTGCACAGCTGCGGAGAGTGCCGGAGCAGTGCTCTGACGTTGAGGAACAGCCCACGAGCAGAGCAGCGCCGCCGAATAGCGGGATGCGCCGGCTGAACCAGTCGGGCAGAAAGATGTCGGCCACCGATCCTCGCCGCGCGCCGTCGATGTCGGTTAGACGTGGTAAAGGCGCTTGGCCCCGCTGACGAGCTCGTCGCGGAAGTCGGGATGGGCGATGCGGATGAGCGCGGCAGCCCGCTCGCGAATGCTTCGGCCGAACAGCTCCGCAACCCCGTACTCGGTGACGACCGTCCGAACGTGAGCGCGGCTCGTGACGACGCCGGCGCCTTCCGCGAGCGCCGGAGCGATGCGCGAGATCGTTCCGCCGCCAGCCGTTGACGGAAGCGCGATGATCGCGCGACCCTCGGCCGCCAACGCCGCGCCGCGCATGAAGTCCATCTGCCCGCCGACGCCGGAGTAGAAGCGAGTCCCGATCGAGTCGGCGCTTACCTGGCCAGTCAGGTCGATCGAGAGCGCGGAGTTGATCGCGACCATCCGCCGGAATTGGCGGATGACTGACGTGTCGTTCGTATAGTCCACCGGGCGCATCTCGATCATCGG
>CAYYDA010000049.1:0-10238 GCA_964470495.1 uncultured Steroidobacteraceae bacterium
AGCGGCAGCCTTCCAAGCTGCATGTCGCGGGTTCGATCCCCGTCTCCCGCTCCAAATTCCCCGTATCCTCGGAGCCGATGCGCCCGCTGCCCCCGCCCTACGACTCCATCGCCGCCGGACGGCCGACCGCGATTCCCCTTCACGGCCCGACGCTCCTCGCCAACCGCCTGCTGACCAAGGACTTCGCCTTCTCGGCCGATGAGCGCGAGGCCTTCGGCCTGCGTGGCCTGCTCCCGGATCGGATCATGACCATCGAGGAGCAGGCGGCGCTCGAGCTCGAGCGCCTGCGGCGCAAGGACGATGCGCTGGAGCAGTACATCGGCCTGGCGGCGTTGCAGGACCGGAACGCGACCCTGTTCTACCGGGTCCTGGCCGAGAACCTGGAGGAGCTGCTCCCGATCGTGTACACGCCGACCGTCGGGCTCGCCTGCCAGGAGTTCAGCCACATCCTACGGCGGACGCGCGGTGCCTGGATCACGCCGCACGACCGCGACCGGATCCCGGAGATCCTGCGCAACGGCCCGTACGACGACGTGCGGCTCATCGTGGTCACCGATAACGAGCGCATCCTGGGCCTGGGCGACCTGGGCGCAGGCGGGATGGCGATCCCGATCGGCAAGCTCGCGCTCTATACCGGCGCCTGCGGCATCTATCCCGGCCTGACGCTTCCGGTCAGCCTGGACGTCGGGACCGATAACCCCGACCTGCTCGCGGATCCGCTCTACATCGGCCACCGACAGCCCCGACTGCGCGGCGCCGACTACGACGCGCTCGTCGACGCCTTCGTGACCGGCGTGCAGGAGGCCTGGCCGGGCTGCGTCATCCAGTGGGAGGACTTCAAGCAGCACAACGCGCTGCGCATCCTCGACCGATACCGTGACCGGGTTCCGAGCTTCAACGACGATGTCCAGGGCACCGCGGCGGTCGTCCTGGCCGGGGTGCTCGCCGGCCTCCGGCACCTCGAGCGACCGATCGACGCCCAGCGGATCCTGCTGGTGGGAGCCGGAGCCGCCGGGTTGGGCATCGCTCGCCTGGTCCGTGCCGAGATGTTCGATGCGGGGATGGGCACCGATGAGATCGCTCGAGCCATCCTCCTCGCCGACTCGAGTGGCCTGGTCCACGCGGACCGCGCGGGCCTGGACGAGACGAAGCGGCCGCTCGCCGTGCCGCGCCAGGCCGCCGACGCACTCGGCCTGACCGTCCACGACGACCTCGTCACGACGATCGGGCGCTATCGGCCCACGATCCTGGTCGGGACGACCGGCGTGGCGGGCACATTCTCGGAGGAGGTCGTGCGCGGCATGGCGGCGGGGACGGATCGGCCCATCATCATGCCGCTCTCGAATCCGACGGCGATTGCCGAGGCGAGGCCGGAGGAGATCGTGCGCTGGACCGGCGACCGCGCCCTGATCGCCACCGGCAGCCCGTTCCCGCCGGTCGAGGGCAAGCATATCGGCCAGGCCAACAACGTCTTCATCTTCCCGGGCCTGGGCCTCGGCGCGATCGTCTCCGAAGCAACGCGCATCAGCGACGCGATGGTGCTCGTCGCGGCGCGGACGCTCGCCGCGCAGGTCACGCCGGACCGCCTGGCGGGCGGCGTGCTCTACCCGCCGATCTCCGCCCTGCGCTCGGTCTCGCGCGCCGTCGCCCTCGCCGTCGCGCGCGAGGCAATCTCGTCAGTGCTTGCGCCCCCGAACGACGACCTCGAGGCTGACGTCGACGCCGCGATGTGGTGGCCCGCGTACGTGCCGTACACCCGCGCGGATGCCCCGGCCTAACGGATCAGGACGCCAGAAGCTCCGCGACGAGGGCGGGCCGGGCGAAGAGGAAGCCCTGACCCATCGTCACGCCCAGATCGGTCAGCTTCTTCGCCTCCTCCATGGTCTCGACCCCCTCCCCCACGAGCGTGCAGCCGATCTCGTTCGCGAAATGGACGATGCCGGCGACCATGGCCTGCCGGACAGGATCGGCGTCGACGCCCCGGATCAGTCCAATGTCAAGCTTCACGACGCTCGGCCGGAGCTCGATGATGTGACGCAGGCTGGCGTACCCCGCCCCAGCGTCGTCGATCGCCAGCTGGACCGATGGTCCCAGCTCTTCGATGCGTGCGCGCATCGCGGGGTAATCGGTGATCGGCATCCGCTCGGTGATCTCGAAGATCAGGTCCCGATCGCTGTGCTCGACCAGCTCGCGCAGGCTGCCAGTGGTGACCAGCTCGGGCGAGACGTTGAGGCTCAGCCAGCTCGAGGCAGGCAGGTCCAGGCCCGCCTCCAGGGATGACCGAAGGCAGGCGAGCTCGAGCTCGACTCCCAGGCCGATCGCCGCAGCCCGCGCGAAGACGACGTTCGCCGGCTCGTCGCCGAACCGCGTCAGCGCCTCGTAGCCGGTGATCTTTCGTGTTCCCATCTCGAGGATCGGCTGGAAAACCGAGGTGAACTGGTGCTCGGCGATGATCGACTCGAGCCGATCTCGCTCGTCGGCCTCCACGCGGCCGGCACGCAGGTGTGGCGTCAGCAGCGCGGAGGCGACCCCGGCAAAGTCCGAGACGAGCGGGAGCCAACCGGTGACCCGCTCGCGGTAGCCCGGTCCGCTCGAGGCCGCGAGCAGCACCCCGACCATATCGCCGTCATCGTTGTGGATCCGCGCGTACGCGGTGCAGGCCGACCGGAGATCGCCGTTCCCACCGGGCAACGTCTCTTCGCTGGGCAGCTCCACCCACGGACCCGCCCGGGTTCGCTCGATGAGGTGCGTGGCCCGCGCCGTCGGCATCTCGTGCGATATCAGGGGCACCGGGCCCTCTGCGGAGTTCGAGGCAAGCGTGCGCAGGGAGCCGGTGGGCTCGACCAGCATGATCGCGACGAGGTCGGCGCTGATCGAGCTTCGAACGGTGGCGCAGATGCCCTCCGCGGTCTCCTCGACGGTCGCGCCCGCCTGCATGCGGCCAACCGACTCGGCAAGCGATCGTCGCTCGCGCAGGGCGAGGTCGAGCTTTGCTTCGGTGGCGCGCTCCCGGCTCAGGTCGCGAATGAACGCGGTGAAGCGCTCCGCTCCCTCCGAGGCGAGTTCCACGATCGAGAGCTCGACCGGAAACTCTCGCCCGTCGCGGTGCAGCCCCTGGAGCTCCACCCGTTGCCCCAGGATGTGAGGAACGCCGGTGGCCAGGTATCGCTCGAACCCGCGCTGATGGCGCGACCGGTAGCGTGCCGGCACGATCGTATCGCGCAAGAGCTTCCCGCTCATCTCGGCGGCGCTCCAGCCGAAGATCCGCTCGGCCTGGGGATTCCAGCGCACGATCCGCCCGTCGTGATCGATGCTGACCACGGCGTCCAGCGCGGACTCGAGGATCCTCCAGCTTTCGGAGCCCTCCTCGCGAGACGCACGCGGGGCAGACAAACGTGCCTCCAGTCAACAATTAGGCTATTGACGCGAGGCCGAGTGTGCACCGACAGTCGAAGGTCCACAAGGAACAAGTGCCCGAATGCAGGCCTCGCCCTATCCCGCTGTTGCCCGCGGCGACCTCGGTTTCGCAATCCTCGTCGTCGCCGGCGTCGGCATTTCGTATGGCGCCGTGCGCGCGAGCGGCGGCTCGCCGAGCCCGTTCAACCACCTCGCCTACCTGCCGATCCTGGTTGCGGCGCACCGATGGGGCTGGCGTGGCGGACTGCTGACGGCGCTCCTGGCCGGATTCGTGATGGGGCCGCTCCGTTCGCTCATCGGCCTCGACGGCGGCGTGGAGGATGCCACCGCCTGGAGCGTGCGCGCTGTCTCCTTCCTGGCGATCGGCGGGCTCACGGGCTGGCTCTTCGACCATGCCCGCCTAGCGACAGCGACGAGCGAGGGAAACGCCGCGGAGCTCGTCATCCGCGACGCGGAGCGCCAGGTACTCGCAGAGCGGGCGCAACAGTCCGCCGACCGCCTGCGGTTTCAGGCCTCGCTGCTGGAAGAGGTCCAGAGCGCCGTCATCGCAACCGATCTCGAGAACCGGATCACGTATTGGAACCGAGCTGCGGACGCGATCTACGGCTGGACATCGGAGGAGGCCGTCGGCCGTGACCTCCACGAGCTCCTCTCGGACGATCCCGACTCTGCCAAGACCGTCCCCCGCTCGGTCGTCCGTGACGGAAGGCGCTGGATGGGCATCATGCGCGACCGGCGCAAGGACGGGAGCCGGGTACTGACCTCCGTGTCCGCCGTGCCGCTCCGCGATGGGGACGGGCACATCACGGGCGGCATCGGAACCGCCGCCGACATCACCGAGCAGGAAGCGGCGGCGGACGAGGTGAGAGCCGTCGGGCTCCGCCTCGCCGCGGTGCTGAATGCCGCACCACAGGCCATCATCCTCATCGCCGGCACCGGCTTCATCACCGAATGGAACCGTGCCGCCGAGCGGATGTTCGGTTGGCTGCGCGAGGAGGCAGTCGGGCGCAGCGCCGCCGACCTTGTCGCGCCGATGGAGATGCTCCAGCACGGTCGCGTCGGCGTCGCCGCACTTCCGGACGTCGCCGCCGGCGATCTGCCGCCGGCCGTGCCGCTCATGCTGCACGATCGAAACGGTGCCGCATTCGCTGCCGCGCTGGGCATGGCGCCGGTCGGGACGCCCGAGCACCCCAGCTACGCCATCTTCGTCACCGCGCGGGAGGCCGGCGGCCTAGCCGAGCTCCCGGAGCACCGAATCCGTGTGCTCCCCCAGCCGGGGAGGCGGGAGCCGCACCGCGAGGCGCGCCCCGTCGATGCGGATCGGCGACGGCGCGAGGCGTAAACCGTCCAGCGAGTCGGTCCAGCCCCCTTCGTGGGCGGCTTCCATGCTCGCAACCGCCTCGCTCACCCGGTTGAGCGGGCCGGCTGGCACATCGGCCGCCTCTAGCGCCGCGACCAGCTCATCCCGGCCGCGACGCGCGATCGCCTGCTCCAGCTCGGCGACCAGCTCGTCGCGGTATGCGAGGCGCTGCGGATTGGTGGCGTACTGGGCGTCTTCCCTCAGGCCCAGCACCTGGAGCAGCCGGCTGAACTGGGCGTCGTTGCCGATGGCGACAACGAGGTCGCCGTCCGCGGCGGCGAAGGCCTGGTACGGCACGATGTTCGGGTGCGCGTTGCCGTGGCGCGCGGGCTCTTCGCCGGTAGCGAGGTGATTCCCGAGCACGTTGATGAGCGACGTGACGGCTGCCTCGACGAGGCTCACCTGCACCGAGCCGGCACGTCCGCGCCCGACCAGCGCCGCCAGGGCCCCGACCGCGCATTCCAGGCCCGCGACCAGGTCCAGCATCGCAACGCCAACCTTCGTCGGAGGCCCGTCGGGCTCCCCCGTGATCGACATCACGCCGCTGACGGCCTGCGCCAGGAGGTCGTAGGCGGGGCGGTCCGCATCGGCTCCGGGGAAGCCGCCGACGCTGGCGACGATGAGGGTCGGGTGCCGGGCGCGAAGCGCATCGGTCTCGAGTCCCAGGCGGGCTGCCGTCGCCGGCCGGTGGTTGTGAACGAGCAGGTCGGCCGTCGCGAGCAGGCGGTCGAAAGTTGCCTGGCCGTGATCGGTCCGCAGGTCGAGCACCACGCTGCGCTTGTTCCGATTCACCGACGCGAAATAGGCGCTGCGCCGCTCCGCTGGATCGCCCCACCATGGAGGGCCCCAGGTTCGGCTCTCGTCGCCCTCGGGCGGCTCGACCTTGATGACGTCGGCGCCGAGATCGGCCAGCAGCATGGTCGCGAACGGACCGGCCAGCACGCGGCTCGCGTCGATCACCCGGATCCCATCAAGCGGCAGTGGTTGCGTCACGCCGGCTACGGTAGATGAGCGGCTGGCGCGCGCGGCGCTAGCATTGCGCTCATGAAGATTGGACTGATGCTTCCCCTGGGCGAGGACGAGACCGGCGGCTTCGCGGACCTGCGCTCGATGGCGATCGCCGCCGAGCAGAGCGGCCTCGATTCGCTGTGGGGCGCCGACCACCTCATCTTCCGCGAAGGAGAGGAGACGACCGGCATCCACGAGTCTTGGACCGTCCTCACCGCCCTCGCCGCCGTGACGTCGCGCGTCGAGATCGGCCCGCTGGTGCTGGCCCTCCCGTTCCGCAACCCGGCCCTGACCGCCAAGATGGCCGCCGAGCTCGACGAGGTCAGCGGCGGGCGCCTCATCCTGGGCATCGGCTGCGGCTGGCACGAGCCGGAGTTCGACGCGTTCGGCTACCCGTTCGACCACCGCGTCAGCCGTTTCGCCGAGGCGCTCGAGATCCTGCTGCCGCTGCTGCGCGGCGAGCGCGTGACGTTCGAGGGCCGATACCACCACGCCATCGACGCCGAGCTTCGCCCGAGACCGATCCGCGCCGGCGGGCCGCCGATCCTCATCGCCGGAAAGCAGCCGCGCATGCTCGAGCTGGTGGCGCGCCACGCCAACCAGTGGAATGCGGCCTGGTACGGTGATCCCGGCGAGGCCGAGGAGCTGCGGACGCGCCTGGCGAAGCTCCATGCCGCGCTCGAGGCGGCCGGACGCGATCCCGCAACGCTCGAGCTGACCGCCGGCGTCTTCGTCGCGGTGGCGGACGATCCGGACGCGCCCAAGAGCGCAATGCGCGGCAGCAGCGAGGAGATCGCCGATACCCTGGCCGGCTACGCGGCGCTCGGCATCAGCCACCTGATCGTGCATCTCTGGCCGCGAACCCCCGAGGCGGTGACGAGGCTCGCGGAGGCGGCGGCGTTTGCTCGCGAACGCGCACAACGAGTCGCGGTCGGTTGACGTTGTCGTCCCCCGGGACGAGGGCCACGTCGTGGCCCAGGAACGGCTACCCCGCTACGTGGCCGTCATCAGCACGTGGCGTACGGCGCGTCGGGTGCGACGGATGCGCGCCAGGTTGCTGCCAACGACCCGTTGACCGCAGGTGCCGCACACGGTCCATCGGCCATCGCGGGCGAGGCGAACGGGATGCTCGGCCACGAGCACGCGCCACCGGCGATGTGGCCGAGCGCGGATCGCCGCCCGATGCAGCGCGAGTGCGGACGCCGCCCCGGGGACGCCAAGCGCCACGGCATGGCGCAGCGAGCTTCGGTACCGGGCCGATTCCAGGCGCAGGGCGTCGGCATCGGTGAGTCCGTGGCGGCGATACAGGTCGAAGGCGATCGCGTAGAACACGCGCCCGTGATGCGTGGCGCGACCGCGCCGGACACGAGCTGCCGGCGTAAGCCAATGCGCCAGCTCGTGGAGCAGGGTCAGGCGATGGTCCAGCGGATCGGTACCGGCGCGGACGGCGATCATGCCGTCAGGACGGCGCGTAACGCCGGTTGATGCCTCACCCGCGCGGCGGCGCCAGGCGAGCCGCGGTGACACGACGTTCGCATCGGCGCAGACGGTCGCGACCAGGTCGAGCGCCCAGGCGGGGGCGATCAACGGCGCGCCCTGAGCAGGCGCCCGACCTCGACCAGCCAGGCGTCGAGCTCCGGATCGGCGTAGCGCGCCTCGTCGTAGGTGAAGCCGATCATGTCGGGCCCGTGATCGGCCACGTAGGCCGCAGGGCTCATCGCGCGGAACGGGAACGCGCGGGTCGCGAGCGCCTCGCGCTCAGGGTCCGCCGGCTGGCGGTCCTCGGTGCGGGCCGCGTCGTGGCGCGCGCGCCATCGGTCCGTGAGCTGGTCGAGGCGGTGACGGTTCACGCGGTGGATTGTGGCGCTTTCCTCAGGCCCGGGCAGGCTCCGCGGCGCCCTCGTACAGGCCGAGCCGCGCGACGCCGCGCTGCACCCAATGTGGCGCCCACCAGTTGAGCGAGCCCATCACGCGCATGAAGGCCGGGACCAGCACGCCGCGCACGACGGTAGCGTCGATCAGCACCGCCAGCGCCATGCTGAAACCGAGGGCCTTGATGAGCACCACCGACGACAGGGCAAACGCCCCGAACACCGCGACCATGATCAGCGCGGCGCCGGTGATGATTCCCCCGGTGATGCCGATCCCCTCCGCCACGGCGCGCGTGTTGTCGCCGGTGGCGAGGTAGCGCTCGCGGATGCGGGACAGCAGGAAGACCTCGTAGTCCATCGAGAGGCCGAACAGGATCGCGAACATGAGGATCGGTGTCGAGGCGATCGTCGTCCCTGAGGGGTCGAAGTCGAGCAGGCCCGACAGGTTGCCTTCCTGGAAGATCCAGACCAGCGCCCCGAAGCTTGCCGTGATGCTGAGCAGGCTCATGACCACGGCCTTGATCGGCAGCAAGACCGATCCGAACGTCAGGAACAGCACGATGCCCGTGACGCCGACCACGATGGCAACGGCCCACGGCACGGCATCCGTGAAGCTGGCAAGGAAGTCGGTGGAGCGCGAGGAGAGGCCGGCCGTCAGGACCTCCTCGGCCCCGGCCGGCCCCGGCACTGCGCGCACCGCATCGACGAGCTCGCGGCCGTTCGCCGAGTCGGGCAGCAACGAGCTGAAGACGTTGACGCGCGTGACGTCGTCGGCGATCCATTGCTCGAGCCAGACTGAGATCCCGGCGGCCTCCGGAGGGCGCTGGTCCTCGGGAAGCGTTGCGATCTGGAGGTAGGTCGGTTCGTCCATTCCGGCGGGCGGATCGAGAACGCTGGCGACATCGCTCACGCCGTCGAGCGCCTGAAGCTCGCCGATGAACGAGCGCAGGTCTTCGGCCCATGCCGGATCGAGCGCGCCATCGGTGAGGATCGGTTCGTCGGTGTGCACCGCGACCTCGATCGGATCCGCGCCGCCACCGGGGAACTCGGCCTCCAGGACTCGGAAGCCGGTGACGCTGTCGGAGGGGGGCAGGTCATCGAGATTTCCGCCGGTCGAAAGCTGGATGCCGAAGAACGGCAGTCCAGCGAGGACGAGCACGAGCAGCACCGGCGCGGCGACGAGGAGCGGGCGCCGCATCACGACGCGCGCAATTCGGCCCCAGACCCCGTGGCCCTGCCGCGCGTCGGCGGCGGCAACGTCGTCCTCGATCAGGCGCAGGGGCCTCGGGAGCGGCACGCGCAGCCGGTTTACGCGCGGCCCGAGCATGCCGAGCAGCGCCGGCAGGACGGTGAGCCCGAAGATCAGCGTTGAGAGGACAGTTACCACGCCGCCGATTCCCATGCTGCGCAGCGCCGGCGACTCGAAGACCGTCAGGCTCGAGAGGCCGATGGCGACGGCGATGCCGCTGATCGCGACGGCCTTGCCCACGGTCGCCATGGTGTGCTCGACCGCGTCGGCCACTGACCGATGGCGCAGCTCCTCGCGGAAGCGGCTGACGGTGAACAGCGAGTAGTCGATCGACAGCGCCAGGCCGATCATGGTGGCCACGTTCGTCACGAAGATGCTCATCTCGGTGACGCCTGCCAGCAGGCCGATACCCGCCATCGCGCTCGGCAGCGCCATGCCGGCGATGATGAGCGGCAGGGTGGCGCCCACGAGGGTCCCGAACACGGCCAGGAGAATCAGCATCGCGATCGGCAGGCTGATGAGCTCGGCCCGAACGAGGTCCTGTTCGACCGCTTCATTGAACTCGAACTGCACGATGGGGACGCCGGTGACGACCGTCTCGACGCCTGCCGGAGCGTCGATCAGGCCGGCGAGGTGCTCGGCGTCGTCGGCCGCGTCCTCGACGCCCTCGTTCAGGCGGAGGACTGCGAGCGTTCGGTCACCTTCGGTGCTGAGGAACGACGGGTCGCCGACGTCGGCGTAGGTGAGGATCTCGTCCACGATCGGCTCGTTGGCCAGCGGGGCAACCGAGTCGGCAACCGTGGCCTGGAACTCGTCCGAGGCGGCGTCGCCATCCGGATCGGTGAAGATGACGATCAGCGTCGTCGCGGTCTCGCCGAACCGATCCGCGAACAGGGCCTCCGCGCGGGCCGCCTCGGAACCCGGGACCTGCCAGCCGCCCTGGCTGAGCCTGCCGCCGGCGGTCGCCGCCCAGACGTTGAGCCCGATGACGAGCGCCAGCCCAGCAATCGGCAGCCAGCGCCGATGGCGATACGTCGCACGACCGAGCGCCGCGAAGACGCCGTTGTGCGCGATCCGCTCGCCCGGCGCACGTGGATCCGGCGGCGCCGCCGAAGATGATTCAGGGAACCCCGGCGGTGGCTCGAGCGTGTCCCGCCCGCCACGCATGGCCAGCCAGGTTGCGGCCACGACGGCGAGAATGCCCCCGACGATCAGCGGGCGGCGCATCGGGCCCTCGGTGAATGCTCGTTCATCATTGCTGGTGGGACTCTACCCCTTGCTGGGGCGCAATCATCACCACGGGCTGGGCCGAGGCCGACATCAAGCCGGCCCT